>CAYWOM010000397.1:0-2379 GCA_964459905.1 uncultured Polaribacter sp.
TTATTCTACTCTTTGTTTACGCTGTCAATTTCAATATTTTCAATGAACTTTTAGAGCATCGTACTCATGCTTTTAAACATAAAGTATGACTTCTAATTTGTAGAAATACTAGACTCGAACTAGTTGACTATTTTAAACTAAAAAACTCTTTAGCTTACTTGTAATCATTCCAAAATCTCTCTGAACTTTTTTGCCATTTCTGTTAGCGGGTGCAAATCTAAAACTTATTTATTAATTAACTACTAAAAAATAATTTTATTTTTAAATCTTTTTTTAAACCCTAAAACATGAACGCATCTTGCCGAAAATTCGGACTGCAAAGATACTACTTGTTTTATTTAAAAACCTAGTAAAAATTGAAATAAATTAAAGTTCTTTGAAAAATAAAAAACTTTAATAATGCCTTTTACTATCAAGCTAAAAATACTAACAAACAAAAATCTCAATGAACTTAAACTAACACTATTTCCGTTAGCGGGTGCAAACTTACAACCTCTTTTTAATCTAACAAACCTTTTTTTTAATCTTTTTTTAAATCTTTTTTTTATGCGTTTTAAATACCTGAAAACTATTAAGTTAATGTAATTGTTTTTTTTGTTTTTTTATGAAAGTGAATATTCTTACATGTAAAGGTTTTAAATTACATTCCATAGACTTTTTTAAGAAAGCTCAAGAGCAAAGTTTTTATACACGGTAAAAATGTTAATCTAGATATAATCAGAAAAAAATTAATACCAAAAACCGGCAGAAGATCTGATCGATATAGTTTGATTGACTGAACATAAGATTGCAATATTTACAGTTCTATAAATTAACTGTGAATTAGTTAGAATACAATATCGAAATTTGAGCTCATAGTTTAAATAAATATACCATTGAATTGTGTAAATAAGATAATTTCTATTTTTTTATCTAGTTTGCATTAATTCTAATATTGTCAAGCTCGTATGTGCCATCAAAATTCATATTTCCATTACCTGTATATTTAAAAGCAATAAAAGCAGTACCCGAATAACTAGATAAATTTATATATGTTGAATGTACCCAATTTTTAAAATTTTCTCCATCAGAAACTATTTTGGCAGGTAAAATACTCCATGTTGCTGCAGTTATATTTGCCTCGGTTCCATCCCAATTTAAAGAAATTAGCACTTCTAAATTACTACCGTTTGCAAAACTATTAGACGTTTTAAAAGATAAAAATTCTTGTGTAGTTGTATCTAAATTTACACCTTTTGTAATTAACCAAGTAATCGTATTTGCATCTCCTGAACTACGAGAACCTATTCTTGCAGCCTTGCTTTGCGAATAAGTATCTGAGTATGATCTCCAAGATTTTGTGCCTATTTCTCTGTAATTTACCCAATCTATAATTGTTATTTCTCCAGAGGATGTTTCAAAATTTTCTTCTAATAAAATTGTTGAAAAATCGCTTTCTGATAAAGTTAAACATCTCTCGCCAGACATTGTAACATCATCTGTATTGTTTAAAACCAACACTAAAAAATCGCCTCCAAAATCTTTAGAAACCACTGCTTTTATAGTACCGCCATCTGTTGGTAAAGAGTTATTTGCAAAACTTGCAAAAGAACTTGTTTCTAGTAACAAGTCTGCATAACCTAATATTTGACAGGTTTGTATTTTGCGTTGAGTATCAAAATCTTCTATTGGATCTACATAGGCTTTTCCTGCTAAATCTTCAGGAAAAATAACATCTTGCACTGTTACATATATACCAATATCTGAAGCGTTTAATCCTGCTAAAGAAACCTCTTTTGGCACAATTATTTCTGTATTTTTAGAACGGAAAATATACTTATTTATCGTATTTAAAGAAACACTTTCAACTTCTTTTACATCTGTAGCACTAATTTTTCCACCAATTGCAATAATACCATCGCCAGAGTTTGTTTCGCCAACATACAATCCTTTTAAACGAATATACACCTCTCTTCCAAAATTAAATTTATTATAAATACTATTTAAATTTAGCGCAACTTTTATTCCTGCTTCTGGGTTTTCTGGAGCGTCTTGCATATAAAATTCTTTAAAGAAATTGCCTTCTTGGTCTGAAGAAACCACATATCCTTTTACCACAATATCTGAAACAATTTTTAATGGTGTGGTTCCTAAAATATATAATTCTTTTAGCTCTTTAATTGACTTTAATTCTAGTTTTCCATCGCTAATACTATCTAATATTTTATTAAGAGAACTATTTTCCTCGGCTCCTAAATTTTCTGGCACTGTAAAATCGTTATCGTCTACACAAAAAGTTAAAGATGTACTGGCAATTATAAATAGTATTAAAATAATTATTCTATTGTTTTTCATATCTTTTGTTTTAAAAACTAACACTTACATTTAAGAAATAATTAT
>CAYWOM010000398.1:0-2371 GCA_964459905.1 uncultured Polaribacter sp.
ACAACATCATAATAGGAGAGAAGTAAATCATATACTTCATCATTTTACCCATATCCGGCATTCCTTCTTGGGTTGGTGCTTGCATATTTGCTTGCTGACTTTGGTTCATCTTCATATAAAAGAAAATAGCTACAGAAGCCAAAATAGGAAACAAACTTACATGATCTCCATAAAAAGGAATTTTAAATGGTAACGTAAAAATAGTATCATAGGATGATAAATCATTTGCCCATAAAAAGTTTTCTTGTCTTAAAGATAAATTGGTAGGAAAAAACTTAAACAATGCAAAAAATACAGGCATTTGCAATAAGGCAGGTATACAACCAGACATCATACTTACACCAGCTTTTCTTTGTATTGCCATGGTTTCTTGCTGACGCTTCATTGCATTTTCTTTTCCAGGATATTTATCATTTAAGGCAGTTAACTCTGGTCTAATTACCTTCATTTTTGCACTCGACAAATACGATTTATAAACTAGTGGAGACATTATTAAACGAACAACAATAGTCATTAGAATAATAATTAATCCGTAGTTAGATAAAAACCCTTTTAAGAAATTAAATACCGGATAAAATACAGTTCTGTTTAAAAAACCGAAAATTCCCCAACCTAAATCTGCAGTTTGGTCTAAATCAGTACCTTCAAAAGTTTTTAGTAAATTATAATCACTTGGTCCATAATACCATTTCATGTTATAATTTAACTCTCCATTTGTTAATGCTAACGGCGTTTTTAATTCGTAACGTTTTGTAAAAACAGTATCAATTTCTTCATCTTTTACTAAATCTGTAGAAGTAACTGTTGCATTATTAAAAGGAGTATCTGTTAATAAATTAGATGTAAAAAAGTGTTGTTTGTAAGCAACCCAATCTACATCATTAACAACATCAGATTTTCCAGCATTTAAATAGTCTACATCATTTTCTGTTTTAAAATAATAGTAAGAATACATGGTGTTTTCTGTACGTAAACTTTTTTCGTTTCTAAAACCATTTAAAGACCAATCTAAATTAATTGGGTTCGATGAATTTATTACAGAGTTTAAACCCTGAGAACGCACAGCAAAATTTACCATATATTCATTCGGCTTCATTTCATATCTGTATTCTAAAAATTGAGAATCAGATACTTTTAATTTTAAAGAAACAATTGTGTTTTCTCCATTTTTAGTTACTGTTGGTTCAAAAAATAAATCTTTGGTATTTAAAATTCTATTATCTGTAGTACCAAAATTAATGTTAAAAGACGCGTTATTGTCTTTAATCATATATAATGGCAAAGAATCGTAGGTTTTATAATTTTTTATTAAGGCTTCTGTAATTTGTCCACCTTTATTATTTACAGTTAATTTTAACAATTCGTTTTCTAAAACAGAAGTTCCTTCTTTTCCAGAGATAGCACTTGTTGCAAATGCGCCTAATTGATTGGTAAAAGCAACTTGTTTTAAAGAGTCGTTTTCAAAAACAGGTTTGTTAGTTGTAAAATTGTTTTGTGTAGCCGTAGTTTTTGTAGAATCTATAACTTGTTGTGTTATAGTGTTTTCAGGAGTTACTTCATCTGTTTTATTAGAATTTACCCACCAAAGCGCTATTCCAGCCAATAAAATCATTCCAATAAAAGAATTGAAGTCGAATTTTTTTTGTTCCATATTTTTTAAATGTCAATTTGTCAGAATCCCAAGAAATTTTCTTGGTAAAAACCCGACAAATGTAGTGAAAAAGCAAGTTTTATGTTTGTTTTACTGCTTTATATTAGATAACCTTTAATTGCTCAAATAGTATTCCCTTTTATGCTGAATTTATTTAAGCATCTATATTACTTTTTAGATTGTTTTAAAGCCGCTTTAATAAAATCTACAAATAAAGGATGTGGATTTAACACTGTACTTTTATACTCTGGATGGTATTGTACACCTACAAACCAAGGATGATTTGGCAGTTCTATAATCTCTACCAAACCCGTTTTAGGGTTTATTCCGGTTGCTTTCATACCAGCAGCTTCAATTTGTTCTAAATACTGGTTGTTAAACTCATATCTGTGTCTATGACGTTCGCTAATCATTTTAGATTTATATGCTTTAAATACTTTAGAATCATTAGAAATTTCACAATCCCAAGCCCCTAAACGCATAGTTCCACCTTTTTCGGTAACCTCTTTTTGGCTTTCCATTAAACTAATAACAGGGTCTTTAGTGCTTTTATTTATCTCAATAGAACTCGCGTTTTCTAAATTTAAAACATTTCTAGCAAATTCTATAACCGCCATTTGCATTCCTAAACAAATTCCTAAAAAAGGAATTTTATTTTCTCGAGCATATTTTACCGCTTTTATTTTTCCTTCAATTCCACGATCTCCAAAACCTGGTGCT
>CAYWOM010000399.1:0-2359 GCA_964459905.1 uncultured Polaribacter sp.
CAGCAATTTTTAACAACACCAGAAAAATACAATTTAAAATATATTTTTTCTAATGATAAGTTTTACGATCCTATTTTATATTTCTGCGGATGGCAACGTTTGCCACAATTAGAAAACGGAATAATGGTTTGGGAACGTTTAAACGTAGCTCCTATTTCTGCTATTTTACCAAAAGATGATGTTGCTAAATGGCAAAAAATATTGTGGGGAATTGTACCTTTTTTAACGGTTATTATTGCATTTATAGTAAACATACAAAGTCTTTTAGTAATTGGTTTAAAAACTAAAATAAAATTAAAACCAGTATATTTAAATGTAAAAAAAACGTACGGTAAATTTTCTAATATTGTTTTAAAAACATTACATATTTGGGCTATAATTTTAAGTCTTATTTTATTTTATAGTTGTTATCTTTTTTATGTAAAAAACGATTCGCAACTTTCTCCGGAAAACGCAGTTATAGCATATTATGACGCCATAGATTTTAAAGAATTTAAAAAAGGCTACCAATTAATAGATCCAAAAAGTAATTTACCAATGGCACAATATATGTTAGAGGTTTCTGTAACAGATGGTTTGTTAAGTTCGTATGCAAAATTAGATGCTATTACCACTAAAATCATTACAAAGACAGATAGTTTAGCTACTTTAAAAGTACACACAGATTGGATTACTCCGTTAGAAAAAATTAGTAAAACAGATTATAAAACCACAGTAAAAAGAAGCGGTAAATGGTTTTTAAAACCAGATAAAATAGATTCAGATTTACCTCCAGATCAATTATATTCTAATAATGTAACTGGTTATTTTAATCAAGGGAGAAGAAAAGTTACCACAGAACAAACGCATCACGAAGATATTTTAAAACAACCCGTTTTAGAAATTATTTCGGCTAAACTGGTAAAATTTAACAACCATTATGCAATTATTGGCGAAGTACAAAACATAGATAATGTACCAGCAGATGTAATTTTAAAGGGCACACTTTATAATGATAAAAATAAAGAATTAGCAACTTACAATGCAAAATATCATGTAAAACATAAACTAATGCCAAAAGAAATAAGTTCTTATAGAATTAATTTTGAGGGAATAGCATGGTCTAAAACACAAGATTCTATTCCAGACACATTTAACCCAGATGAGTTTACACCTGTTGAACTTGAAGAGCAACCCACAAAGTTTAATTTACAAGTTGCGGGTAACGTATCTAAATCTGATTTGTATAAAGACATTGTTTTAAGTGATGTTATTATTGATAAAAAAACTATAAACGGCACTTTATTTAATAGCGGCTTACAAGAAATTACAATTCCGCAATTAATTTTAACATATTATGATGCTAATAACACATTGTTATGGGTAGATCATTTCTTTTTAAAAGAAGGCATAAGACAGCAAAGAAAACAGTATTTTAATTATAAAATACTTCAAAATAATACTATTAAAATTATAAATGATGATATGACAGATTGTTATGTAAATGGTTTACCAAATGCCAATATTGCTTCTAAAATTGTGCCTTATAGAATTAAAAATCATAGCAATAAAGAATTACAAAAAATAGATCACGCAACTTTTAGTTTTATAAAAATTGAAATGAACGCATACATAGGAAATCCTAATTAATGAAAATTAAAAATACCTTTCTATTGTTTTTAAGCTGTTTACTATTCTTTAGTAGCTACAGTCAAGAAAACATTAAATTAATTACAACAGAAACACAGTTTATAGCAGGGGAAACTATTGTTTTAGATTTTGCATCAAACCTAGAAAAGAAATTTCAATTATACTGCACTAACAGTTATGGTACTACACTATTAAATGCTGAAATAAAAAACAGCAAATTACGGTACACAATACCCTTATATATAACTAGTAAAAGAGGTATTGTTAATTGGAAATTACTGGCTAAAGAAAAGCCTATTTCTGGTATGTTAACAATTATACCTAATATAAAACCTGTTGCTTTAGAAACCTATGTTGGCCCAACATCTATAGATGCTGGCGGAAAAAATTTTACCATGTTTGTGGTTATTCCAACAGATAGTTTAGACAATCCTTTAAAAGAAAATACCGCGGTTACTATTCAACAACAATTTTTATCAGAAGAAAAAGCAGCCGCTATTTTGACCAATAATTTAATTGCCTATAAAAAAATTTATTCGCCTTTAAAAAGTGGTAGAATTTTACTTTCTTCAGCATCATTAGGCTTAAATTCTAAAGAATATAGTGTAAATATAATGCCAGCAATTAGTACAAATTTCAAAATATTTGCAAAAAGGAATCATCAATATGCAGATGGAAATCAAATTACAACATTTTCTACAAGCGTAATTAAAGATAACAACAACAACAT
>CAYWOM010000400.1:0-2353 GCA_964459905.1 uncultured Polaribacter sp.
TAAATCTGGAGCAATTTTTAATAAGATTGGTTTTTGTATTTCTTGTGCATTATTTAATTGCTGACATGCTGTAATTAACTCTACTAAATAGGCTTTGTCATTTAACTTTGCATGACTGCCCACATTTGGGCAGCTAACATTTAGCACAAAATAATCTACATACGGATGTAAACCGATAAAACAAGTTTTATAATCTTCTGTATAGTTTTCTGGTAAAGTTTGTGTGTTTTTACCAATGTTACCACCAATAATTAATTTCCCTTTATTCTTTTTTAATTGATTAATGGCTATTTCTAAACCCTCGTTATTAAAACCCATTCTATTGATAATTCCTTGATCATCTTTTAAACGGAATAATCGTTTTTTTGGATTACCTACTTGACCTTCTGGTGTTACAGTTCCTATTTCTATAAAGCCGAAACCAAAGTTTGCCAACTCGTTATATAGCACAGCATTTTTATCGAAACCTGCAGCCAAACCAACAGGATTTTTAAATGTTAATCCGAATAAATTGCGTTCTAGTTTTTTATCATTTACTTGATATAAATTTCTAAAAATTGAAGTAATAAAAGGAATTTTACACAAAACACGTATTAATGAAAATGTAAAATAATGAACCTTTTCTGGATCGAAAAGAAAAAGGATTGGACGGATTAGAATTTTGTACATAGTATTTTTTCTGGTAAATCGCAGTTTTAACCTAATATATAAATTACTTTTTTATTGACTTCTCGACTGCGCTCGAGGAGACACTTTTAAAAATCAAAATAAAAAAAGCCCCAACAAATGGAGCTTTTAAATTATCTTAAAACAGCATCTAAATTCTTTTCGAATGTTTGCTGTAGTTTTTGCATTATTTTATCAATTTGCTTGTCTGCCAATGTTTTTGTTTCATCTTGCAATAAGAAACTAACTGCATACGATTTTTTACCTTCTGGCAATTTATCGCCTTCATAAACATCAAACAAATCTACTTCTTTTAATACGTTTTTCTCAGACTGAAAAGCCAAATTATAGATTTCTTTAAATTCAGTTTTTGTATCTATTAGCAAAGCTAAATCACGTTTTACAGCAGGAAACTTAGCCAGCTCTGATACTTTTATATTTTTATTACCTGTTAACTTTAAAATAGTATCCCAATTAAAATCTGCAAATAAAACTTCTTGTTTAATACCAAATTCTTTTAAAACAGTTCTTTTAACAACGCCAAATTCTACTAATTTCATTTTACCTAAACTTAAGGTAATTCCTTCAGAAAAAACATCTTGTTTGGTTGGTGTTGTTTTTAGTCCATTAATTCCTAATCTACTTAAAACAGCTGTAATTATTCCTTTTGCATAGAAAAAATCGGATGTTTTAGAAACTGAATTCCAACTTTCTTTTGTTCTATTACCAGTTACGTAAAGTGTTAAATGCTTGTCTTCTTGGTATTTATTATTGTATTTATGATATGTTTTACCAAATTCATAAAACTTTAAAGAATTATTTTTTCTATTAATATTATAAGCAACAGACTCTAAACCGCTAAATAATAAAGATTGACGCATAACTTTTAAATCGTTACTTAACGGATTTAACATTGCTACGTTTGCTTCTTCATTTATATTTTCTGATAGATTTGCATAAGACGGTTTTGTTAAAGAGTTTGCCATAGTTTCATTAAAACCTAAAGCACTTAATTGATCTGCAACAATGTTTTCAATTTTTGTTTCCTTATTAGAATCAAAAGAGATTGACGTATTTAATTTATGAGAAAACTCGATATTATTATACCCATAAACTCTTAAAATTTCTTCAATAATATCTGCTTCTCTTGTAACGTCTGTTCTATAAGAAGGTATTGTTAAACCTAAACCTCCTTCAGTTTCGCTATTAATTTTAATTTCTAACGATGCTAAAATATTTTTAATAGTCTCTCTCGGAATTTCTTGTCCGATTAATCGATTTGCGTTTTCATAAGATAAAAATACTTGAAAATCTTCTATTTTTTTTGGATAAAAATCAGAAATATCTGATGCCATTTTACCACTTGCATATTCTTCAATTAATAAAGCAGCACGTTTTAAAGCGTATTCTGTCATATTAATATCAATTCCTCTTTCAAAACGGAAAGAAGCATCTGTATTTAAAGCATGTCTTTTTGCTGTTTTTCTAACAGAAACAGGATTAAAATAAGCACTTTCTAAGAAAATAGATGTAGTGTTTTCTGTCACTCCAGATTTTAAACCTCCAAAAACTCCAGCAATACAAAGCGGATTTGAATCTGCATCACAAATCATAATATCTTCAGCAGATAATTCTCTTTCTACTTCATCTAAAGTGGTGAATTTTGTTCCCTCTTTTAAAGTTTTTA
>CAYWOM010000401.1:0-2350 GCA_964459905.1 uncultured Polaribacter sp.
CATTACATAATGCAGGTATTGAAGTAACAGAAATTATTGATGTTACTCCAATTCCACACAATGGATGTCGTCCACCAAAAAGAAGAAGAGTTTAACGATTTTTGACGATTTAAGCTGTTTTTTGGTTTTTCATATTCCAAAAGAAATACGCTTATAATCATTGATTTTAAACTTAATTAATATTTTAATTTTATAGGAACAAGATTATCGAAGGAAAGAGCCTTAATTCATAATCCCTATTTATAATAAAAAACGAAATGGCAAGATATACAGGACCAAAAACTAAAATTGCTCGTAAATTTGGTGAAGCAATTTTTGGAGAAGATAAAAACTTCGAAAAAAGAAATTTTCCACCAGGACAGCATGGAAATGCTAGAAGAAGAGGGAAGAAATCTGAATATGCTACTCAATTAATGGAGAAGCAAAAAGCAAAATATACATATGGTATATTAGAGCGTCAATTTAGTAACTTATTTAAAAAAGCATCAGCTTCACAAGGAATCACTGGTGAAATTTTATTACAATTATGTGAATCTCGTTTAGACAACGTTGTTTACAGAATGGGTGTTTCTAAATCTCGTAGTGGAGCTCGTCAATTAGTTTCTCATAGACATATAACTGTAAATGGAGAAATTTTAAATATTCCATCTTATAGCTTAAAAGATGGTGATGTAGTTGCAGTAAGAGAAAAATCAAAATCATTAATAGCTATTGAAGATTCATTAGCGTCTAGCAACAATGTATTTGAATGGTTAACTTGGAATTCAGATAAAAAAGAAGGAACTTTTATAAAAGCACCAGAAAGATTACAGATTCCTGAAAACTTTAAAGAACAGTTAATCGTAGAATTATATTCTAAATAATAAATTAATCATATTGTTATTTAGCCAAAGGGTTTATTTGTTTTTCTTCAAACTTATATTCCGCGCAACTAATTAACAATTAAAACGAAGAAAACAATGGCAATTTTAAATTTTCAAAAGCCTGACAAAGTTATAATGATCGAATCTACAGATTTTAAAGGTAGATTTGAGTTTAGACCATTAGAACCTGGTTTCGGTTTAACTGTTGGAAATGCTTTAAGAAGAGTACTTTTATCCTCTTTAGAAGGATTTGCAATTACATCATTAAGAATCGATGGTGTTGAGCATGAGTTTTCTACTATTCCTGGAATTGTAGAAGACGTTACAGAAATGATACTAAACTTAAAACAAGTACGTTTTAAGAAACAAATTGAAGAAACTGACAGAGAAACTGTTTCTATTTCAGTATCCGGACAAGATCAATTTACTGCTGGAGATCTTCAAAAGTATATATCTGGTTTTCAGGTTTTAAATCCAGATTTAGTAATCTGTAATATGGAAAAATCTGTAAAGTTAAATGCTGAAATTACCATAGAAAAAGGAAGAGGATTTGTTCCTGCAGAAGAAAATAAGAAAACTTCTGCACCAATTGGTACAATTTTTATTGATTCTATTTACACTCCAATTAAGAATGTTAAATACGCAATCGAAAATTTTCGTGTAGAACAAAAAACGGATTATGAAAAACTAGTTTTCGATATCGATACTGATGGATCAATTAATCCTAAAGATGCATTAACTGAAGCAGCAAAAATTTTAATACACCACTTTATGTTATTCTCTGATGAGCGTATCACTTTAGAGGCAGATGAAATTGCACAAACAGAAACATATGATGAGGAATCATTACATATGCGTCAGTTATTAAAAACTAGATTAATCGATATGGATTTATCTGTAAGAGCTTTAAATTGTTTAAAGGCTGCAGAAGTAGATACATTAGGAGATTTAGTTTCTTTTAATAAAAGCGATTTAATGAAATTTCGTAACTTTGGAAAAAAATCATTAACAGAACTAGAAGAATTAGTTATTGTTAAAGGTTTAAACTTTGGAATGGATTTAACAAAATACAAATTAGATAGAGATTAACCTTTCATAATTTGCTCCTCAAAATGGGTAGATGCAAGATGAAAGTATAAAACAAACGTCATGAGACACGGAAAGAAATTTAATCATTTAGGAAGAAAGACAGCGCACAGAAAGGCGATGTTAGCTAATATGGCATGTTCTTTAATAGAACATAAACGTATTAACACAACAGTGGCAAAAGCTAAAGCAATAAGAAGTTTTATTGAGCCATTAATCACAAAATCTAAAGCAGATACAACTCACAACAGACGTATTGTATTCTCTTATTTACGTGATAAGTTTGCTGTAACAGAATTATTTAAAGAAATATCTGTAAAAGTAGCGGACAGACCAGGAGGTTATATTCGTATTATCAAATTAGGAAATCGTCAAGGAGATAATGCTCCTATGGCTATGGT
>CAYWOM010000402.1:0-2346 GCA_964459905.1 uncultured Polaribacter sp.
AACCAGAAGATGTTGCTGGTGTTGTTTCTTTTTTAGCTAGTAAAGATGCTGCTTTCTTAACGGCTGAAACTATTCAAGTTGGTGGTGGACAAGCTTTAGGTATCTAAAAATATTATATTAATTTGAATTGAAACCTTTCTTTATTAATTTAAAGAGAGGTTTTTTTATAACTATTCTAGGATTAATACTTTAGAAACTTTTTGTTATTCCGAGTTCTAATCCTCTTATTTCAGCTAAACCTCTCAACCTTCCAATACCAGAATATCCAGGGTTAGTAATTTTATCTAAATCATCTAACATTTGATGTCCATGATCTGGACGCATAGGAATTATAGCATCTTTTCTTCCATCAGTTTTTCGTCTACGTTCTTCTTTTAAAACCTCTTTTACAATACTAAATATATCAACATCGCCTTCTAGATGATTAGCTTCTTGAAAATTGCCCTTATCATCACGTTTAGTACTTCTTAAATGTAGAAAATGAACACGGTCTGCAAATTTTTTAAATATTTGAACTAAATTATTGTCTGCTCGAACACCTAATGAACCTGTGCAAAATGTAATACCGTTTGAAAGATGAGGCACTTGAGAAAACAAATATGCATAATCGGCTTCAGTACTTACCACTCTTGGTAAACCTAATATTGGATAAGGTGGATCATCTGGATGAATACACATTAAAACTTCATTTTGGGCTGCTATAGGAATAATTTCTTTTAAGAAAAGCACCAAGTTTTCTCTTAATTTCTTTGCATCAATATTTTGATAAGTATTTAGAATTTCTTGAAATTGCTCTAAAGAATACCCTTCTTCTGCTCCTGGTAAACCTGCAATAATGTTTTTTACAAGTTTTGTTTTTTCTATTTCAGTTAACGCATTAAAATAGGTTTTAGCTTGTGTTTTTTGTAACTCTGTGTATGTGCTTTCTGCCCCAGGTCTTTTTAGTAAATACAACTCAAACACAGCAAATGCAGTAACATCGAAACGTAATGCTTTTGATCCGTCAGCGACTTCATATTCTAAATCTGTTCTTGTCCAATCTAAAACTGGCATAAAATTGTAACACACAATTTTAATTCCACAATTTGCTAAATTTTCAATACTTGTTTTATAGTTTTCTATATATGTTTGAAAGTCGCCTGAACGTGATTTAACCTGTTCATGTACAGGGATACTTTCTACAACTGACCAAGTAAGTCCAGATTTTTCAATAATTTTTTTTCTTTCTTTTATGTCTTTATTCGTCCAAATTTCTCCATTTGAAATATGATGTAATGCCGTAACAATGCCTGTTGCTCCTGCTTGTTTTATATCTGATAGCGATACTGAATCTTTTGGACCGTACCAACGCCATGTTTGTTTCATTCTTTTTTATCTAAAAATTATACACCACTAAACGCGCTAAATCCACCATCTACAGGAATTACAATTCCTGTTACAAATTTTGAGGCTTCAGAACATAAATAATGAATGGCTCCATTAAGTTCGTCTGCTTCTCCAAAACGATTCATCGGTGTGTTTTTTATGATTGTATTTCCTCTATCCGTATAACTTCCATCTTCATTAGTTAACAACGCTCTATTTTGATTTCCTATAAAAAAACCTGGTGCTACTGCATTTACACGCATTCCATCGCCATATTTTTGAGCCAACTCAACAGACATCCATTTTGTGAAATTATCTATTGCTGCTTTAGAAGCAGAATAACCCATAACTCGGGTAATAGTTCTATCTGCAGCCATAGAAGACATGTTGATAATGATTCCTTTTTTGTTTTTAGACATATGTTTTCCAAAAACCAATGACGGAATAATACTTCCAAATAAATTTAAATCGATAACTTGTTTAAATTGTTTTACATCCACATCAAAAACCGATTGATCTGGACCAACTGTTGCACCTGGTTTGTTACCACCAGCCGCATTAATTAAAACATCAATTTTCCTATAGGTATCCATTATTTTTGATGCTACTTCTTGAAGACTTTTTTCTTCAACAACATTACAAACATAGCCTGCTACTTTGTTGCTTATATTTTTTAACGTGTTTACGGTTTCTAATAATGGTGCTTCTTTATAATGCAACAATATTACGGTTGCATTATTTTCTAATAAATATTTTGCTATTCCGCCACCAAGTACACCACAAGCACCAGTTACGAGTATTATTTTATCTTCTATATTGAATAAATTCATTTTAAATTTTTTAGTAATTTCAACCTAATTAGGTGGATAACAAAGTAATATTTTTGATGCTATTTTAGAATTAAATGTAATTTCTGAAATAGCTGCTGAAATAAATATTTCGTCACCTTGACTATATGTGTACTTCTTGTTGTTACAACTC
>CAYWOM010000403.1:0-2345 GCA_964459905.1 uncultured Polaribacter sp.
GATTACAGATAAATAGTAACTGGCTTTTCTATTACCAAGAAAAGCCAGCAATCTAGAATAAGTAAGCCCCTAATCTTACTTGTTCCGACTATTATATCTCCTTTTCAATGACTTGTTTAAAACGAGTGCAAGTTAAGTCAGATGTAAAATCAGAACAATAGGTATTTATACCTGTTTTTCGAGAAATCTATTGATAGCTAAATTTCTCTCCATTTATTTTAGTGTATTTAGAATCAATATCATAAGCTACATGCATCCCTTTAATATTAAATTTTCCAGAAACTTTAGTGTATTTAATATTTAAATCTTCTTCAAAATTTGCATTGTTAAAAGAAACACCATCAGAAAACTTTGTATACTTAAATATTGCAGAATCTTTAAAAACCGAACTCGAAAAACTAACGTTTTCATTAAATTTAGCATATTTAAAGGTAGCTATTTCGTTAAAAGTAGTATTATTAAAACTAATATTATTATCAAATTTAGCATATTTAAAAGTACTATCTTCATTAAAAGTAGATCCAGAAAAATCAGTATTTTTTTCAAATCTAGAATATTTAAACATTGCTTTTCTTTCAAAGTTACAATCTTTAAAAATAGCAATATCTTCAAAACTAGCAACAAATGTATAGCCAGTATCCTCGTCTGGTATGTAAGCTAAAACATCATCTTTAAATGTACAATTTGTAAAAGAGATTTTTACATCAATCAAATTTTTTATCATATTATCATAATTGCCATTGTTCCACCAACTTTTCTTTTTCTTATTTGGTAGTTTTTCTAGCGCTTCCTCCATAAAAGTAAAATCTAAAACACCAACTATGGTTGTATTAGTATAAGAAATAGTGTTTCCTGCTTTAATGTCTTTCATAATATCAGACGCTTCTACCGTTTTTTGTGCAAAAAAAATTGAAGTTACTAAAAGTAAGTTTACTAACAAAAGTGTAATTTTGTGTATCATTTTATTGGAGTTTTAAAGGTTTTATTAAATGACCATTTAAAAGTTGATATGTGACAGTTTACATATAAATAAAAAAAATAGTCACAAATTAAAAATAATGAAGTCTATAGTATAGTAATAAAATAGTTTAGTCTAATTATTACAAATAAAAACTAATTTTAAAATAAAGATTATGAAATTTAAATTAATTACCTTTTTAATGTCTTTACTATTTATAGCAAATAGTTTAAATGCGCAAGAAACCATACAACTTAATCAAAAATTCGATAAAATTATTGTGAGCCCGCATATAGAAGCTGTTTTTAAAAAAGGAGATATACCTAGTATTATAATTGAAAACATTATTGTTCCAAGAGAAAAGTTTACATACGAAATAGAAAACGGAACATTACAAGTGTATTTAAAAGGTGCCAAAACTTATACTAAAAATAAAAAAATAGTTACTAAAAATTATAAAAGAAAAATTCCGTTGTATAAAAATAGAGTAGTAAGATTACTTATTACCTATGCAGATGTAAAAATATTTTCTACCAGAGGCCAAGAAAAAATTACATTTCAAACTCCGTTAATTCAAGAAGCATGTAAGTTACGTATTTATGGCAAGTCCGAAGTAACAATACCTACCATAGAAGTTGGTAATTTAATGGTTTCTATCTACGGAGACAGTTTTTTAACCATGGAAAAAGGCACAATTGCTAAGCAAAAAATTACTGCTTATGGCGCAAGTAAAGTTATGGCTTCAGAGGTTGTTTCTAAAGAAACAAAACTAACGGCTTATGGAAGCGGAAGTTTTCAACTAAATGTTTCTGATAGATTAAAAGTAACTTCTTACGGCGAAGCAACCGTTTTGTTTAAAGGAGATGCCCAATTAAAAAAAGGAATTGTTATTGGCGAGTCTACCATAAAAAGAGTGCAATAGCAGTTCTATAATTTGGGCGTTACCTAAAGGTCGGGCTTTTCGCACTCGCTTTTTTACAAAAAAGTAAAAAGAGCTCAAACAAAGCTTCAATCCCTAACGCAAAAAAAAATCAGCTTTTAGAATTTCTAAAAGCTGATTTTTTATATAAGAAAGTTGATTTATTTTTTATTTTCTATCCATTCTTTTGCCTTTACAAAAGCAGTTAGCCAAGGCGAAACATCATCTTTTCTTCCCGCCGGATAATTTGCCCAGTTCCATTGAAAAGTAGAACGCTCTATATGTGGCATAGTTACTAAATGTCTTCCAGTTTTATCTGTTAGCATTGCAGTATTAAAATCAGAACCATTTGGGTTGTTAGGATAACCTTCATAACCATATTTAGCAACAATATTATAATTGCTTTCTTCTTCTGGTAAACTGAATTTTCCTTCTCCATGAGAAATCCAAACACCTAATTCTGTTCCT
>CAYWOM010000404.1:0-2338 GCA_964459905.1 uncultured Polaribacter sp.
TTATCTATTGTAGTAAAAGCCGAAGTTTGTGTTTCGGCTTTTAGAATATAAAGAACCAATGATACCTAGTATAACTAATAGAAAACCAATAATAAGTAAGAAAATATCCATATATAAATTTTTAATAAAACGAAAGTACAAAACCTTTGTTACATGAGTTTGTAACTAAAAAATTAGTTTAAACTATATATTTAGTTATATTTGTATTGTCAAACTAAAAACTTAGTTAAAAAAATGAGCAAACAATTAACAAAAGCAGAAGAGCAGATTATGCAGGTTTTGTGGCATTTAGAAGAAGCTTCTGTAAAAGAAGTTATAGAAAAATTACCAATACCAAAACCAGCATATAATACTGTTTCTACTATTATTAGGATTTTAGAAACCAAAGAATTTGTAGGTCATAAGCCTTTGGGTAGAGGTTTTATTTATTACCCAATTATAGAAAAGGAAACTTACAGCAACCAAAGTTTACACAAATTAATGAATGGTTATTTCGATGGTTCCTTTAAAAGTATGGTCTCTTTCTTTGTAAAAGAAAACAAAATGGACGTTGCAGAATTAGAATCTATTTTAAAAGAAGTGAATAAAAAGAAGTAATCAGTTTTTCAGTTTCAGTTGAAAGTTGCGATTTTCAGCCCGTGTCAGTTCATTTCAGTTCGAGTGATTTTGACTTTTCGTCAAAATTGTATCGAGAACATTTAAAAAAATATAAAAAATGATAAATCATATAATTCAAGTTATTTTATTTCAAGTACTATTCTTGGCTATTTATGATTTATTTTTAAGCAAAGAAACATTTTTTACAAAAAACAGATGGTATTTACTAAGTGCGCCCATTTTGTCTTTTTTAATTCCGTTTATTAAGATACCTACATTTCAAAAAGCGGTTCCACAAGAGTTTATTGTTTATCTGCCAGAAATTGTTTTATCACCAGAAAAAGTAATTCAAGAAACAGCTTTTTATCAATCTATAAATTACGTAAATTTTCTATTTTGGCTTGGTGTAGTCATTTTTACAGTTTTATTTCTAGTAAAATTGTATAAAATATTTAACCTGATTAGAAGCTCCGAAAGCGAAAAACAGCGCCACTTTACTTTAGTTATGATCCCAAATAAGACCAACGCTTTCTCATTTTTCAATTTTATTTTTTTAGGAAAAAACATACCAAAATCTCAACAAGCAAAAATAATTGCACACGAGTTGGTACATAGCAAACAAAAACATTCGTTGGATTTATTGTTTTTCGAACTTCTAAAAATTGTAATGTGGTTTAACCCAATGATTTTTTTGTATCAGAAAAGAATAACATTAATTCATGAATATATTTCTGATGCGATAGCTTCTAAATCTACAACCAAAAAAACCTATATAAACTATTTATTATCCAACTTTTTTCAGGTTGAAAATATTGCGTTTGTTAATCAATTTTATAAAGAAACATTTATTAAAAAACGAATTATTATGATGACTAAAAAACAAAGTAAAAAAATGAATCAATTAAAGTATTTAGTTTTAATACCGGTATTGGCAAGTATGCTTTTTTATACTTCTTGTGCCGAAAACGAGGTGAAGGAAGAAGTTGTTGCTAAATTGGAATTATCAACAATGTATATGCAAATAGGGAAACAAGAATTAAAGGAATCTATAGGTAAAAAAGAATCGTATTTAGATTCTTATATAGGAACAGAAATACCTAAATGGGAAGAGATTTCATATGATAATTTAAGTATCAAAGAAAAAATAGAATATGATGAAAAAATCAATAAAATTAATGAAAGTGATACTCCTGTTTTAAAGAGTTTAAATATTAAACTTTACAAAGGAGATAAAGGTAGAAATATAATTGGTAATATTATTAATACTTCTAAAATGAAAAATTTAAGAGAAAAATCTTCTGACGGTTCCGTTTCATTTATGACAATAGACAAAGCGCCTACTTTTCCGGGGTGTAATTCTGGTGATAAAGATTGTTTTTCAAAAGAAATTAAAAACATTTTACAAGAAATTTTAATACAGAACTTCCAAATCAATTGGGTTTAGAAACAGGTAAAAAAAGAGTTTTTATTGCTTTTAAAATTGACGAAACAGGTAAAGTAATAGAAGTAAAGGCAAGAGCACCACACCCAAAAATTAAAGAAGAAGTTTTAAAAGTAATGAGTTCTTTACCAAAAATGATTCCAGGTAAACATGAAGGAAAAAAAGTGGCTGTAAAATATTCAATTCCTTTTACACTTATAATTGAATAAAGGGTTGTTATAAAAAAGAGAGTTTTAGTTTTATGATTCTTTATATTCTAAAAGCCGAAACACAAACTTCGGCTTTTACTACAATAGATAA
>CAYWOM010000405.1:0-2324 GCA_964459905.1 uncultured Polaribacter sp.
ACCTAAAATTAGGGGCAACATTATAGGTAACATAAATTGTTGTGTATCGGTTTCATTATCTACAGCTGCACCAACTGCTGCAAACAAAGAACTGTACAACATAAAACCACCTAAAAAGTAAAAAATGAATAGAACAAATAATTTTAACAGCGGTAATCTTAAAATTTCTTGAATAATTACCTGCATTTTATCTGCACCAGCAGCTTGTTTTGCTGCTTCTAATTGTTCTGCGGGTAATCTTGAAGTTTGCATTTCTACCATATCTACCCCAAAAACAGAAGAAGCTACCGTTGTAATTACAAATAATATAATTCCCCAGATAAAAAATTGCAACAAGCCAGCGGAAGCGTTACCAATAATTTTACCCAACATTAGTTGAAACGGTTTTACAGACGATACTATAATTTCTATAATTCTGCTTGTTTTTTCTTCGATAACACTTCTCATTACAGAAGTTCCGTAAATCATAACAAACATCATTAATAAATACCCTGCTATTGCGCCAATACCTATTTTTAAGCCGTTTATTAATTTTGATGATTCTTCACCAGAAAAATTAAACATCTTTATATCTGTTTCAATTCTAGAAGCTTCTATTTTTGCAATATCAATTCCAAAATAATTTAGTTTTTTATTACGTAATTTAGTTTCAATTTTATTTTCTAAGGTATTCATTACAGACATCCCAGGAGAATCTGTAGAGTAAAATTCGATTGATTTTGCCAAAAACTCTAAACTGTCTTTTTTAGGAATAATTAATGCTCCGTAATAATTTCCTGTTTCTACTTTTTTCTTAGTTTCATCAATTCCCAATTCTGTAAAATCTTGATAATGTATAGTTTCTGTGTTCTTAAAATCTTCTTTAGAAAATAAGCCAGAATTATCTACGTACACTATTTCTTTAACGCTTTCTTCATTTTTATTCATTAAAAAAACAACCAAAGTACCCATGGCAACCATAATTAGCGGACTTAAAAAAGTCATTACTATAAACGATTTATTTCTAACTTTAGCAATAAATTCTCTCTGTATAATTAGTTTTAACTTGCTCATTTTCTTAGTTGTTTTTATTTACCGCTTCAATAAAAATATCATTTGCACTTGGCACTATTTCAACAAAATGTTGCACTTCTCCGTTGTTGGTTAAATAAGATAATAAATCGTTTGCAGAACTATCTTTCTTTAATTTTACGTTTAATGTTAACCCATTAGAAAGTAATTTAAAGTCTGCAGGAGCAACTTCAAAACGCTCTTTTAATTTGGCTTGTACTTCTTTTGGATTGGCTGTACTTAAACCGACCTGAAAAGTATTGGTTCTAAATTGGCGTTTAATATCATCTAATTTTCCATCTAAAATTTTATTGGATTTATCTATTAAAGCAATCTCATCGCACATTTCTTCTACAGACTCCATTCTATGTGTAGAAAAAATTATGGTTGCACCTTCATCACGAAGTTGTAAAATTTCTTTGGCAATTAATTGGGCATTTATAGGATCGAAACCAGAAAAAGGTTCATCAAAAATTAATAATTTTGGTTGGTGTAAAACCGTAACAATAAACTGTACTTTTTGCGCCATTCCTTTCGATAGTTCTTCAATTTTTTTATTCCACCATGCTGCAATATCAAATTTATCAAACCAATATTTTAAGCGTTTTTTAGCTTCTGCTTTACTCAACCCTTTTAATTGTGCTAAATACAGGGCTTGTTCGCCAACCTTCATAGATTTATACAAACCACGTTCTTCTGGCAAATAGCCAATTTGTGCTGTATGGTGTGGCGCCAAAGCTTCTCCGTCTAAAAGCACAGAACCACTATCTGCTAATGTAATTTGATTTATAATTCTAATTAACGATGTTTTTCCAGCGCCATTTGGCCCCAATAAACCAAACACACTGCCTTTAGGAATATGAATTGACACATCATTTAAAGCTGTAAAATCTCCATATTTTTTTACAACATTATTAACTTCTAATAAATTTTTCATTGCCTAGTGTTGGTTTTTCTTGAAAGTTATCGATAAATACAAACTTACATATTTTCTAGGTATTAGTGTAAAAAGTAATTCGTTTGTTACAGTTCTAACCTGGTTTTTTTTTCATGCAAAAAAACAACTCAATAAAATTATCAGAATCTAAATTTAACATCTCTTTTTTCTTTAAATACTTTAAAATTCTGTTAAATTTATTATGCATGCATAACTTTTTTAAAATTTACTATGCATGCATAATAAATTTTATATATCTTTGAGGTAATGAACAAAGACAAATCTATAGACCATCAGTTAAGAGCAACTTGGCAAGCAGTTGCAAAGATGTATAATG
>CAYWOM010000406.1:0-2314 GCA_964459905.1 uncultured Polaribacter sp.
ATTTAGAATATGGATAATAATACATTAAAGAGTCTTTATTAATATCGATTTCTTTTCTGTGACTATAAAAGTTTTCATCGGTTTTAGGGAACTCTTTTGTATTGGAATATTTTGCATACACAATTGGATATCTTTCTATTTTAGAATAAATAGGAAATGTTAGTGCTACTTTTAAAAGATTTTTAAAACCAATAGTCTCATCTGGATGGTTTTCTATGTAAGTATTATGTGTAGCTAATTTTAGTTGAATTAAAGAATCTGTTTTGTGTTTAAATTGCTTGGGGTTTAGAGTGTTAAATTTATAAAATGTTTTAGCATTATTTTCTTCTTCTAAAAAACAATCTATTAAAATATTATTTCTTTCTGCACCAATACCTGCAAAAACTAAAGATTCATCAAAATCCCAAGTGTTTAAACGTATCATTAAACTATCTTTAGGTTCTAGGTATATATATTGATTTTCATTACCATGTATAAAATAATACAGGCCCTCACTTGCATTTTTTAATGTTCCTAAAAAGGTGTTGTCATCCTTTAAAAATAAAGTATCTATAACTTTATCCATAGAATGCAATGTTACATATTTAGACTTCGGGTTTATTATTTTACCTCCAAAATAAGTAGTTTTATTTTTTTTAGGTGTACAGCTAATCATTAAGGTTAATGTTAGTATTAGCGTACATGAAAATAATCTTTGTATCATATAGATTCAGGGTAAGATGTTTAAGCAAATTTAGGTATTCGATAAACTTACCATTGTTAATTCACTGTTAAAAATAGGATAAAAAAAGTTTAAATGTTTTTTACCTAATTTTCTTTCAAAAACGAATTAAAATCAGTCTTAAAAAGAGAAATCAAATTCGTACTTTTGCACAAAATTTAAAAACAGTATTATGTTATCAGTTTCTAATTTATCAGTACAGTTTGGGAAACGTATTTTGTTCGATGAAGTAAATACAAAATTCTTGCAATGAAATTGCTATGGAATTATTGGTGCTAATGGCGCTGGGAAATCTACATTTTTAAAAATAATTTCTGGCAAACAAGACCCAACTTCTGGCCAGGTTCATTTAGAAACAGGAAAAAGAATGTCTGTTTTAACACAAAATCATTACGAGTTTGATGAGTTTCCTGTGTTAGAAACTGTTGTTATGGGTAACAAAGAGTTGTTTAAAATAAAAAAACAAATAGACGATCTATACGCAGATTACACAGATGAAAACGCAGAAAAAATTGGCGAGCTTCAAATAATTTTTGAAGAAATGAATGGTTGGAATGCAGATTCTGATGCTGCTGCAATGTTATCGAACCTTGGTATTAGAGAAGATTTGCATTTTATTCTAATGAAAGATTTAGACGGTAAACAAAAAGTACGTGTATTAATTGCACAAGCTTTGTTTGGTAACCCAGATGTTTTAATTATGGATGAGCCAACCAATGATTTAGATTTTGAAACCATACAATGGTTAGAAAATTTCTTGGCAAATTTTGACAATACCGTTATTGTAGTCTCGCATGATAGACACTTTTTAGATTCGGTTTGTACACATATTTCTGATATTGATTTTAATAAAATAAATCATTATTCAGGGAACTATACTTTTTGGTATGAATCTAGTCAATTAGCAGCAAAACAAAGAGCTCAACAAAACAAAAAAGCAGAAGATAAAAAGAAAGAATTAGAAGATTTTATTAGAAGATTTTCTGCCAACGTTGCAAAATCGAAACAAGCAACTTCTCGAAAGAAAATGATTGAGAAATTAAATGTTGAAGATATTAGGCCATCTAGCAGACGTTATCCCGCAATTATTTTTGATCGAGATAGAGAAGCAGGAGATCAAATTTTACAGGTAGATGAATTGTCTAAAAGTTTCGAAGGAGAAAAATTATTTCACAATGTACATATCAACTTAAATAAAGGAGATAAAGTGGCTGTTATTTCTAAGAATTCGAGAGCAATTACCGCATTTTATCAAACCATAACAGACAACCAAAAAGCAGATGCCGGTAAGATTTCTTGGGGAGTTACCACAACACAATCTTATTTGCCTTTAGATAATGCTTCCTTTTTTCAAGACGGAGAATTAAATTTAGTAGATTGGTTAAGGCAATACGCGCAAACCGAAGAGGAGCGTGAAGAAGTTTTTTTAAGAGGTTTTTTAGGGAAAATGATTTTTTCTGGAGAAGAAGCTTTAAAGAAAAGTAATGTGCTTTCTGGAGGAGAAAAAGTACGTTGTATGTTGTCTAGAATGATGATGAAAAGAGCCAATATTTTAATTTTAGACGAGCCAACAAATCACTTAGATTTAGAATC
>CAYWOM010000407.1:0-2306 GCA_964459905.1 uncultured Polaribacter sp.
TTTTATGATGTTTTATGTAGTTTTTTGTTTTCAATATTAATATTTTATATTCTGAATGTCACTTCGAAATAAACTTTTTTAAACGATTGATAAATCTCAAAAAATTACTAATTATTATGATTCCTCCTCATTCTTCGTTCGAAATGACATTCAACTTTTTTATTGAATAACCTATTTAACAACGGCAATCCAACGTCCCTTTGTTCTCACTAAATAATCATTATCATACATTGCTTCTACCTGAACCCCAGGTAAATAATAGTTACCTAAATACGCAGCATTTAATAAAACTGTAAAAGTTTTTGTTTCTGTTTTTTTGCCTTCGTTTAAATCAAAATAAAAGTTTACACGATCGTCTTTTATATCTGTATATCTTGCTTCGCTTTTAATTGTGGTTCCAAAATCTGTAAAACGTGTATTTACAATTTCCCATCCCGATGGAAATATTTGCGTTAAGGCAATATCTTTTATGGTTTCATTTTTAGGATTACTTACTTTAATTTCTGCTATAAAATCTTGCCCTTGTTTTAACTGATTAACAGCAATTTTATTTCCTTTTAAATCTTTATAAATTAACGAAACGCTAAAGCCTCTTTTTTCTGAAATTTCTTCTCCCAATGGCAACTTTCCTGCATTTATAATTCGTGCAAAAACAAGATTGCTTTCTTTATTTTTAAAGGTAATTTGGTTTTGCCCGTCCTTTACTTTTAACACTCTTTGCACCATAGAACTTTGGGTTTTTATAGCTATTGTTTTCCCTGCATTTGTATAATTTATATTAATGGCTTTACCGCCATTTTTAACCACCATTTTACCAATTGCCAATAAACTGTAAGCGGTAGATTGTGTGCTCATCCAATTATTGCTAGATAAATTTTTAGCGATAGATTTCGCAACATCTTTTACATTTTTATGATTGGTAATTAACATAGTTTCTAAAGCCATTGCTCTATTTCTGTCGGCAGAACCATAAGTATAATAATTATATCTATTTTTAAAACTGATGTTTGCTGTATTCATAATCTGTTCGCTTGCTTCTTTTTGTCCAACCAAACCATAAGCCGCCGCTAAACGCCATTTTGCTTCGTTAGAAATTTGCTTAAATTCTCTTAATCTGTTCATTGCAGATAAATCTGGGCTGCCAGCCAAAGCCAATGTATATAATCTGTAAGCTTGTGCTAAATCTGTATTGTAGTTTTTACTGTATGAATTCCAATTTCTAGCTGCTTTTTTCTGATAACGAATAAAATTACTCTTAAAAGTTAATGGTAAAACGAAGCCTTTTTTAGCAGCTTCTAATAAAAAATGACCTGCATAACTTGTTCCCCAATCGTTAGCATAATTTTCTCCAATCCAATAACTCATTCCGCCATTTGCTTGCTGAAAATGCCCTAAACGTTCAATTCCTTTTTCGATATTATTTTGAATTTTACGCTTTTTATCGGCGGTTAAATCAAAAATATCATTCAAAAATAATTGTGGAAAAACACTTGATGTTGTTTGCTCTACACAACCATGAGGGTACTGAATTAAATACTCTAATCTGCCCGAAAAATTTATAGGCGGAATGGTAGATATTTCTAAAATTGCGGTGTTAGAACCTGCCACGCCAAACGTATTAAAGTTAATGGTTTGTGTTTGTTCTCCTTCAATGTTTTTATCAATTAATTTTGAGGTAATTGGGTTTGGATTTAAAACATCTAATGCTACTTTATAAGACGATTTTTCACCATTTCCTGTCGCAATAATTTCAACTGTATTTATACCATTTGCTTTTAAAACATCCAACTGAAAGTAAACCATTTTTTCATCTGGTTTTTCAAAGTTTAAAGTTTTCGTTTTGTTGCCAATTACCGTAATTCCGTTTGATGTTTTTACTTGAATTGTAACATTTTTTACCTTTTTATCCATAGCAAAAATGGTTACAGGCAAGGTTACTTTTTCTTTTGGCGATAATTTTCTTGGTAAGGTTGCCAAGACCATTAAAGGCTTTTTTACCGGAACTGTTTTTTGTGCATTTCCGTAGGCTTCTTTATTTACATTACCAGCAATAACCATAGTTCTCACAGAGCCAATATAATTTGGCAAGGTAATTTTATGCGATTTTGTTTGTCCTTTTGCCAAAGAAAACGGACCTAAAAATTTTACAACAGGTTTAAATCTGTTTGCTTTCTTATTCTTTCCTTTTGCCATATTTCCATCTCCACCAATGGCAAAAATTTGATCTATACTTCCTGAATACGCACCAATTACATCATCAAAAATATCCCAAGTTTTTACACCTAAAGCTTCTCTTGCATAAAAAA
>CAYWOM010000408.1:0-2284 GCA_964459905.1 uncultured Polaribacter sp.
AAACCACGTTTTGGTGGTGGTTATGATATTTGGGGCGTACCAGAAATTCAAGAAAAATTTGGCGTAGAAACACCAGAACAAGTAATCGATTTTTTAGGAATGATGGGAGATTCTGCCGATAATATTCCTGGTTTACCGGGCGTTGGCGAAAAAACTGCCAAAAAATTTTTAGCCACTTATGGTTCTATGGAAAACCTTTTAGCAAATACGCATGAGCTAAAAGGAAAAATGAAAGAAAAAGTAGAAGGCGCTAAAGAATTAGGGTTGCTTTCTAAGAAATTGGCAACAATTATGTTAGATGTTCCTGTAACTTTTAACGCCAAAGATTTTGAGTTAGATCAACCAGATTTAGAAAAAGTAACCGAGCTTTTTAATGAATTGGAATTTAGAAATTTATTAGTAAACTTCACCAGAACTTTTGCTGCAAAAGCAGAAGCTCCTGCAACTAATACTACCCAAAATACAACAACTGAAAAACCAAAAGCAGTTAAAAAAACTGCTCCAGCGCCAGAAGGACAATTCGATTTGTTTGCTACACCAGGAACCGGAACTGTTTCTGAAGCCGAAGTTGCATCTGGATTTAAAACTATTAAAATAACCAATCATTTTTACCAACATATAGATTCGCCTTTATCAAGAAAATTATTGTTGCAAAAATTAATGCAACAAACCTCTGTTTGTTTTGATACAGAAACCACAGGTTTAAAAGCCTTAGAAGTTGAGTTAATTGGAATTGCTTTTTCGTTTGAAGTTGGCAAAGGATATTATGTTTCTTTCCCGGAAAACCAAACAGAAACTGCAACAATTTTAGAAGAATTTAGACCGTTTTTTTTATCCAAAGAAATAGAAAAAATTGGGCATAATTTAAAATATGATATTAAAGTATTGTCTAATTATAACATGCCCGTAAAAGGAAAATTGTTTGACACTATGATTGCCCATTACCTTATCAATCCAGATATGCGCCATAATATGGATATGTTGGCAGAAACCTATTTAAATTATCTACCAGTTTCTATTACAGAATTGATTGGTAAAAAAGGTAAAAACCAACTTTCTATGCGTGTTGTTCCTGTTGCAGACCAAACAGAATATGCTGTAGAAGATGCAGACATTACATTGCAACTAAAAGAGCATTTTACCAAAGAACTAGAAAGTGGTAACGTTACCAAATTATTTAATGATATAGAGTTGCCTTTAGTTTCGGTTTTAACTGCTATGGAAATTGAAGGAATTAACATAAATGTACCTTTCTTAAACGGATTGTCTGTTACTTTAACCGAGGATATAAACAGACTTGAAAAAGAAATTTACAACCAAGCTGGCGAAGAATTTAATATTGCCTCTCCAAAACAATTAGGCATTGTACTGTTTGAAAATATGCAATTGGTTGACAAACCAAAAAAGACAAAAACTGGACAATATAAAACTGGTGAAGACATTCTCTCGTTTTTAGCTAAAGACCATAAAATTATAAGAGATATTCAAGAATACCGTCAATATAAAAAACTACAAAGTACCTATGTAGATGCGTTGCCAAATGAGGTAAACCCAAAAACTGGTAGAATTCATACACAATACATGCAAGCCGTTGCCGCAACAGGACGTTTGAGTTCTAATAACCCAAATTTACAGAACATTCCTATACGAACAAAACGCGGACAAGAAGTACGTAAATCTTTTATACCGAGAGATGAAAACCATGTTTTATTAGCTGCAGATTATTCGCAAATTGAATTGCGAATAATTGCTGCTTTAAGCAAAGAAGAAACCATGATGGAAGCTTTTAAAAACGGCGAAGATATTCATGCTTCTACCGCTTCTAAAGTGTTTAATGTTCCTTTAGATGAAGTTACGCGTGAACAACGTAGTAATGCAAAAACGGTTAATTTTGGTATTGTATACGGCGTTTCTGCCTTTGGATTGAGCAATCAAACCGATTTAAGCAGAAGCGAAGCAAAAGAGTTAATTGATACCTATTATGAAACCTATCCGAAGCTAAAAGCATACATGTCTGCACAAGTAGATTTTGCTAGAGATCATGGTTATGTAGAAACGGTTTTAAACAGACGTAGGTATTTAAAAGACATTAATTCTAGAAATGCAATGGTAAGAAGCGGTGCAGAAAGAAATGCGGTAAACGCACCCATACAAGGTTCTGCAGCAGATATTATAAAAATCGCTATGATTAATATTCATAATCGATTTGAAAAAGAAAATTTTAAAAGTTGCTTGTAAATATGTTGGCTATCCTTTGGTAATAAAACCTGTTGATGGAAATCAC
>CAYWOM010000409.1:0-2281 GCA_964459905.1 uncultured Polaribacter sp.
AAGATATTCATTTATTGTTTCGAAAATTTGCATCAGATTTTGCGCAGAAATATAGAATGCCATCGATTCGATTAGATGAAAATGCAATACATATATTATTAAATTATCGTTTTCCGGGTAATATTCGTCAGCTTAAAAATTTAGCCGAACAAATTTCTGTTATTGAAGAAACTAGAATTATTACGGGCTCTAAATTGCAAAACTACTTACCTAATAAAAGTAATTTACCAGCAGTAATTGGTGGTAAAAAAGAAAATGATTTTTCTACGGAACGCGATATTATGTATAAAATTTTATTTGATATGCGAAATGATATCAACGATTTAAAAAAGCTGACCTTAGATTTAATGAAGAGTGGAAATATTGAAGAAGTTCAAGAAGAAAATCATCAATTAATAGAAAAAATTTATGCAGAAAAAGAAATTAAAGAGCATAATGTAGAAGTTTTTAATATTCCTCAAAACGCATCCGAAGAAAAAGAATACGATTTTATTGAAACTATTGAAGAAGACGAATCTTTATCCTTACAAGACAAAGAAATAGAAATGATTAAAAAATCATTAGAAAAAAATAGTAATAAACGTAAATTAGCAGCAAAAGAATTAGGCATTTCTGAACGCACATTGTATAGAAAAATTAAACAATACGATCTTTAGATTTTGTAAACGTTTAGTTGTTTATTAATATCGTTATTGAAAACATTAAAAAAAATTATGAAAAACCTACTTTACACTCTCTCGTTTTTAATCTGTTCGATAAGTATAATTTCTTGTGGCGCGTATTCTTTTACAGGAGGAAGTACGGGAGATGCAAAAACATTACAGATCGATTTTTTTCAAAATCAAGCACCTTTAGTAGAGCCTACTCTAAGCCAGCGTTTTACGCAAGATTTACAAGATTTATTTACAAGACAAACCAATTTAACACTTACAAAATCTAACGGAGATTTGTATTTTAGTGGAGAAATAACAGGCTATAGAATTACGCCAATGAGTGCCTCTGCTGATCAAACCGCAGCTCAGAACAGGTTAACAATTACCGTAAATGTAAGGTTTGTAAATAAATTAATAGAAAAAGACAATTTTGAAAAACAGTTTTCATTTTATTCAGATTTTTCGGCAAATGAGCAACTAACAGGCAGTGTGCAAGAAGCCGCTTTCGATGAAATTATGGAACGAATTACACAAGATATTTTTAATGCTTCTGTAGCAAAGTGGTAATAATTTAGTGGTTATTGTAAAAAATAATATGACAACAGATACATTCATCAATTTAATAGAAAATAAAACTAAAATTCAGGAATTAGAAACTGCTGAATTAAAATCTATTATTACTCAATTTCCTTATTTTCAAACAGCAAGAGCCTTGTATTTAAAAGGTTTAAAAAATAAAGATAGTTTTAAATATAATACTGAATTAAAAATAACAGCAGCATACACTTCAGATAGAACTATTTTATTTGATTATATTAGTGCAAATGACTTTAATTTAAATACCAAAGAACCAATTCATAAAAAAATAGCTAGTAAAACATCTGAAGAAGTACTAGCAGCAAAAACTGTTCAAATATTTGAAGCATCAGAAATAAAAGCTTCAGAAAAAAATAGCACAATTAAAGAAGCTAAAGAGAGGTTAGATATTGGAAAACCGCTCTCTTTTTCGTCTCTAGAAAACCACTCTTTTAACCAATGGTTACAACTATCTGTTAAAAAACCAATTGACAGAAAAGTTAGTGATAAACAATCAAAAAAAACACATCAGATAGATACCTTTATAGAGAACAACCCTAAAATAGCGCCTTTATCTAAAGAGAAAAAAATTATGGTGCCTGTTGCTAAAAACACACAAGACTCTTCTTTAATGACCGAAACTTTAGCAAAAGTGTATTTAGCCCAAAAAAAATATGAAAATGCAATACAAGCTTACCGAATTTTAAGTTTGAAATATCCAGAAAAAAGTGGTTTCTTTGCAGACCAAATTAAAAGAATACAAATTTTACAAAAAAATAAATCATGAGTTATACAGCTTTTTTAATTCTAATTCTGATTGTAGCTATTGCTTTAATCTTAATTGTTATGGTTCAAAATCCGAAAGGCGGAGGCTTATCTTCTTCTTTTGGAGGTGGTGGAGCACAATCTTTAGGCGGTGTTCAAAACACCAACAACTTTTTAGACAGAACAACTTGGACGTTGGCAATTGCTATGTTTGCTTTAATTTTATTATCGAACTTTGCCATTACCTACGGCTACAACAGTTCCTTTTTGTGGTTTTTCTTTTGCAT
>CAYWOM010000410.1:0-2272 GCA_964459905.1 uncultured Polaribacter sp.
AATAATTAGAGATACTTGCATCATACTGCACATCTCCAACACGTAAAATAAATCCGCCTAAAATAGCTGGATTAATTACATTTTCTAAGTTTGCTTTTTTTCCTGTTAAGGCAACAATTTTATCTAAAACTTGCTTTTCTAACGCTTCTGTTAAAGCTACTGCTGTAGTAACTTTTGCAACTTGCATGTGTTTATCAAAATCATAAATAATTGCATATTGTTTTGCTATAGAATACAGCATTGCAATTCTTTTGTTGTCTTTTAATAATTGAAACAAGCCAAGGGTAATATTGTTTACTTTAGTTTCAAATAAAGCATTTAATACTTTTATTTTGTCTGAAGCTTTAACAATTGGACTTCTTAACATTACTTCAAAATCATCATTTTCTGAAATAGTAGCAGCAATAAACAACATGTCTTCTTGTACTAAAGTTTCTTCTTTAGAATCTTTAGCAAGATTTAAAATTGCTTTTGCGTACCGTATTGCAGCTCTTGCGTTTTTCATGCTCTACTTAATTTAAAGTAACTTCTTTTAAGATGCCTTCAACTAATGTTAGTTGGTCTTTCTTATTAGATAATTCTTTTTTAATAACAGATTCTGCAATACTTATTGATAAATCTGCTACGTTCTTCTTAATTTCTGCTAATGCTGCTTGCTTTTCTTGCTGAATAGAAGCTTGTGCATTTTCAATTAACTTAGTAGTTACTTCTTTAGCGTCTTCTTTTGCTTCGGCTATCATGGTATCTCTAATGTCTCTTGCTTCTTTCATCATGGCATCTCTTTCTGCCCTAGCTTCTTTTACCAATTTAGCATTGTCTGCTTGTAAATTTTGCATTTCTTTACGTGCATTTTCTGCGGCTGCTAAAGCATTTTCAATTCCAGACTCTCTTTCTTCTAAAGAGTTTAAAATTGGTTTCCAAGCAAATTTTACCATTAAAGCAATTAATGCTAATAATAAAATTGTAGAGACTACAAATAACCCGGGTGAAAAATCGTTTAATAAAGTTTCCATTCTATAAACTAATTATATGTTTTTTTCTTTTTTTGTTTAATTTAAAAGAATTCCTTTTGGTTTTCTTTGAAATTATTTCCGTAAAAACGGAAATTAAAAACAGGCCCTGTAACCAACCGTTACAGAACGCTGTTCTTTGTTTATGTTTGGCTTATTTTCCTAAGAATAATGCACCAAATGCTAAACCTTCTAATAATGCAGCGATAATAATCATTGCTGTTTGAATTTTTCCTGTCGCTTCTGGTTGTCTAGCAATACCTTCCATTGCTTTTCCACCAATTTGACCTAAACCAATTCCTGCTCCGATTACGATTAATCCTGCTCCAATTAAATTGTACATAATAAATGTATTTTTATTAAATTAAACAAATTTGTATTAATGATGCTCAGGCTCTGCTACTGCCATACCAATAAATAATGCTGAAAGCATTGTAAAGATATACGCTTGTAAAAAAGCTACTAAAACCTCAATTAATGTTATAAAAAATGATAATACTAAAGACAATCCTGTTGCACCAACAACCCCAAAAGATTCTTTAAGTGTAAACATAATTGCTATTAAGCTCATTACCACAATATGACCTGCTGATATGTTTGCGAACAAACGTACTAATAATGAAAATGGTTTAATTATTAAAGCTCCAGCTAATTCTATAATTGCTAAAACTGGTCTAATTAAAACAGGAACCCCTGGCATCCAAATCATGTGCATCCAGTAATCTTTGTTACCACTTACTGTATAAATTACCAATGTAAAGATTGCTAAACAACCTGTAACTGCTAATTGACCTGTTACGTTAAATCCTAATGGTGTTAAACCTGCAAGATTTAAAACCCATATAAAGAAAAATACCGTTAATAAATAACCTGTAAATCTTCTATAGTGTTTTTCACCGATGTTTGGTCTTGCTATTTCGTCTCTAACATATAAAACTAAAGGTTCTAAAACTCTTGCAAAACCTGTTGGTATTTGTTTTGTCTTGTACTGTCTAGCTAATCTAGAGAACCAAAATAATAATAAGAAACCAATTAATAGAATTCCTACTACATTTTTTGTGATAGAAAAGTCTAAAGATTTGTGTGCATTTGTAGCATGATGACTTTCATCAAAAGAAACTGAAGTTGCACCTCTCTCGATTTCGTAAATTTTAGAATGAATTTTAGCAAATTTAATTCCCTTCTTTTCAACTAAAACATGGCAAGTATTAAACCAGCTGACGTATCAGCAATTTTAAAGCAGCAGCTAACAAGTTTCGAAG
>CAYWOM010000411.1:0-2271 GCA_964459905.1 uncultured Polaribacter sp.
CTTTAGTGCTTAAAACACGCAACTAATTATACACAAACACGTTAGCTGTAATAAAACTGAACCGATAAGAAATGACAATAAAAGAAGCTATTTTACAAAGTTTAAGCGACATAAAAGGTTTGACAATTTCGAATCAAGTTTGTAAACATATAATTAAGAACAATTACTATGATTTTGGAGATGCAAAAACTCCACCAGCTACAGTTTCAGCTTTATTAGGAGATTTTATCAGAAATGGAGATTCTCGTGTAAAAAGAATCAAAGGAAAAAACGGAACATTTTCTTACTATTTAACAAAAAATGAACCTGAAATAGGAATTGAAGTACTTACACAAACTGAACCAACAGTAAAACGAATAGACAAACAAAATTCATACGCTGAAAGAGATTTACATTTATTATTAAGTACTTATTTGAAAAGTAATAATATTTATTCTAAAACAATATTTCACGAACAATCGAAAAATAGTAAGGATAATCATCAAAAATGGATTCATCCAGATTTAGTTGGAATAAGTTTTTTAAATCTTCAAACACAAGCAAGTCAAACACTTTTAAAAGCAGTTAATAGAGCTGATATATTTAAAATCACATCCTATGAAGTTAAAAAAGAAATAAACACTGATTACGAACTTAAAAAAACATTCTTTCAAGCTGTTTCCAATTCAAGTTGGGCGAATTATGGTTATTTAGTTGCATTTGAAATTGCAGATAGTTTGAATGAAGAAATGGAGAGATTAAACCAATCTTTTGGAATTGGAATAATAGAATTGAAACACAATCCATATGAAAGTAAAATTCTTTTTCCTTCAAAATTTAAAGAATTAGATTTTAAGACAATTGACAAACTTTGTAAGATAAATACAGATTTTGAAAAGTTTATTATACAAACTGAAAAGCTTTTAACTGCTAACGAAAAATATTCAGAATCAACGGAAAAAGAACTCGATGGATTTTGTGACAATTATTTTAAAAACGATTCTGAAATAGAAAAATATTGTAAAGAAAAGAACATTCCGAATGAATAAATTACTACAGCTAACAAAGAACTGAGCTAAAAAACAACTCTTTTCTCCATTAAATTTAAACATTATTATTCTAAGCTTAAACTTCTGTTTAAGCTTTTTTAAATTCTTTTTTTCACTCAACTAAACTCTAATTCACTTTTAGTACTGAAGCAAAAGTTGGATCATATGGATGCCCAGATTTTGCTATTGCAAAAGCCTGTTTTAGTAATTTATTAGAAACGGCAATTAATGCTAACTTTTTACTCTTTCCTTTATTTACAATCCGTTCATAAATATCTCTACACCCTTTGTTGTGCTTGCAGGCAGTAAAAGAACATAAAAACAATAAGTTCCTTAACTTTCGATTACCAACCTTACTTATCCTTGCACGACCTCGAACACTGCTCCCGGACTCTCGAATCGTAGGTGTAATACCAACATAACTACACAATTGTGATGCCGTTTCAAACTTTTGAAAACCATCGGTAACTACAATTAAAAACAAAGCCGTCTTAAGACCTAATCCTGGTATACTTTGTAGCAATGTGAGTTGCTCTTGCTGATCTTGTTTTACTAAAGAAAGAAGTTTTGCTTCAATATCTTTTATCTCTTTATCTAAATGTTTTTTGTTTCTAACCAAAGATCGATACACCCAACTTGAAGGAACTCCCAAAACAGCTTCCCCATGGATTTTATTCTTACTGATAGTACGTTTCTTGATATAACTATCTAACAATCTAAAGAGCTGTAAACATTCACTTTGCACATCTGTAAGGGCAGTATACAAGGGAACTTGTTGTGTTAAACCATATTCACAAATTGCCTTTGCATCACTTTTATCCGTTTTTACTTTTGCTAATTTCATTTGGATAAAACGTTTTATAGACAACGGATTCACAACCGAGACTATTACACTACTCTTATGTAAAAACTGTGCAAATCTGTAATGATAATAACCCGTAGCTTCCATCACTACTAAACTATCTTTAGATAGCATTTTCAGAAACTTATTAAATCCTGTTTCGCTGTTTTTAAATTGTAAATGACCCTGAATGGAGCCATAACAATCAAAAACATCTTTACTAATGTCAATTCCAAAAGTTTCTGTATATTTATTCATAAGAAAATGATTTATGAAAGAATAAGCTACTTATACTCACAACAACTTGAAAACGAGATCTAGGTCTCACAGAACTGAACGTGATATAAAGTAGAAAAGAGAGAGGATTATCAATGTTGTCGAAGTCGAAAGCTTCACCGTGTA
>CAYWOM010000412.1:0-2263 GCA_964459905.1 uncultured Polaribacter sp.
CATAATCTTCACCATTTAATTCAATGTTAATTGGAGAACCTGCAGGAGGTCCATTGGCATCTTTTTCTACTGAAATTAATACTCCTGGGTAAATGCCTACTAAAGCCTCTTGTACTTTTTGGCGCAATATCTCGCTATCTTCTCCTCTTCTATATTTGTATTCACGCATAGAAGCGGTAATTTTTCCTTTGTGAGGCATTTCTGCAGATGAACCTCACTGTTTGCGGGTTTCCTGCACCTTCACCTACTTGAGAAACCGTGCTTTCAACCAAGAAATTGTGCCCATTATCGGTATATCTATCCTGATTTAAAACAGTGGTTACTTTTTGCTCTATTTTTTTTGTTATTTGATTTGTTTTCTCAATATCGGTTCCTTCTGGATATTCGATATACACAATAATCTGATTTGGTTTATTATCTGGAAAAAACTCAATTTTTGTTCTTTGTTCTCCAATAGACCAACCAAAACCTGCAAATGCCAAAAACAACAATATAAAAGTTCCTGTTACTAAAACATAAGGTGTCCAACCTGTTAAAGCTCTTTTTAATTGTCTTTCATACCAGTTTTCTAACCAAACTAATGTGTTTTTCTGAAAGTAATTAGCCGCTTTCCTTAACACCAATCTGTATACCCACAACATAATTGCGGTAAAGATCATTAAACTTCCTAAAGCATTATATGCTCCGCCAAAGAAGAAAATTAACAAACCAATTATTGTCATAATACTGGTTAATTTAATAATGCTTTTTAACGGCATATCTTTGTCTTCTGTACTCATAAACTGAGAAACTAAAACAGAATTAAAGAAAATTGCTACAAATAAAGACGAGCCTAAAACAATAGATAATGTAATTGGTAAAATTACCATAAACTGCCCCATAATTCCTGGCCAAAGCCCTAAAGGAATAAATGCTGCAACCGTTGTAGCTGTAGAAATTATAATAGGGAAAGCAATTTCTCCAATTCCTTTTTTTGCTGCTTCAATTCGGCTCATTCCTTCTTCATCCATTAAACGATATACGTTTTCTACCACCACAATTCCGTTATCTACCAACATACCAAGTCCCATAATTAGACCAAAAAGTACCATTGTATTTAAGGTATAACCTAATGCGCCTAAAATCATTAAAGACATAAACATAGACATTGGTATTGCAAAACCAACAAAAATTGCGTTTTTAAATCCAAGGAAAAACATTAAAACAATTACCACCAAAATAACACCGAAAATAATATTATTTACCAAATCGTCTACCTGACCAATTGTTTTTGGAGATTGATCGTTTGCGATGGTGACTTTTAAATCTGAAGGAAAATTATTTTTCTTTGCTTCTTTTACAATTGCCCCAACTTTATCTGCAGCAGCAACCATATTTTGTCCAGATCTTTTCTTAACATCTAACATTACAACAGCAGCGCCATTTTCTCTTGCATAGGTTGTTTTATCTTTATCTCTAAAGAAAATTTCTGCAACATCTTTTAAATAAATAGGGTTTCCGTTCTCAGATTTAATTACAAAATCTCCTAGATCTAAAGGTTTTTCAATTTCGCCAATAATTCTAATGGTTCTTCTTTGTTGACTTGTAACAAAATTACCTGCAGACATGGTTACATTACCATTATTAATGGCATTTGTAATATCATTAAAACTTACTTTTGCCGCCATCATTTTGTAAATATCTACCGCAACTTCTACTTCTTTGTCTTGCGCACCTCTAATATCTACTTTCTTTATTTCGGTTAAATCTTCTATTTCATCTTGTAAATATTCTCCGTATTCTTTTAATTTTGCAACTGGGTAATTTCCAGAAATATTGATGTTAAGAATTGGTATTTCTTCAGACATACTTAGCTCAAAAATATTTGGAGTTACTTTTGCACCATTAAAAGTGGGCCAATCTTCGCTGGCAGTTTCTTGGTCTATTTCATCTTTTACTTTCTGTTTTGCTTCATCTACATCAATATTTTCATCGAATTCTACCGTAATAATCGAGTAGTCTTCTTGAGACGTTGAGGTGATTTTTACAACATTACTAACCGATTTTAATTTGTCTTCTAAAGGGTTTGTAACCAGTTTTTCTATATCCTCTGCGGTATTTCCTGGGTATACAGAGCTAATGTAAATCTTGGTTTCGTTTATTTCTGGAAAATTTTCTCTAGGCATTGTAAAATATGCCGAAATTCCTAAATAAAGAATCAAAAACATTAAGACATAAATAGTAGTTTTATTATTTATTGCCCAAGAAGAAAGTTTAAATTCTT
>CAYWOM010000413.1:0-2258 GCA_964459905.1 uncultured Polaribacter sp.
ATCTTATGCTACATCAGAAATATCTGGATATACATTTTTAAATAATAGTTCAGAATTTCAAACAGCTGTAAATGAATTAAAAAATCATGTTACAGCTAGAAAAATAGCAGCAGTAGATTATTTAAACTAGTAAAATAAATATTTGAATTTGGTTAGTTGGTTAAAAGCTTCGTGAGAGATTGCGAAGTTTTTTTTTAAAAAAAAAACATTTGTTTACGCAAGTTTTTTTATTTTTATGCATCTAACATATTAAATAACATAAATAACATAAATAACATAAATAACATAAATAACATAAAAAATGAAAAATCAATTAATTAAAATTTCAGCACTTTTATTAGTGATTTCAGTAACTGCAATTTCGTGCTCTTCTTCATCTACAGAAGTTGAAGAAGAAGTAACTACAGGAACGCTTCACAATGCATTTGCAGAGTTTGACACTACAGAAACAGATATTTATTTATCAGGTGGCAATGTTGTAATTGAAACAACAGGTTTACCTAATCATGCAACACCATATTGGAGCACTAGTCATCCATTATATGTTGCACCTACTGTAACAAGTGCAGCAGATATGACACCAACTAGAATTGATACTTCTGGGCGAGATAATTCTTCTACTTTAACAGTTTCACAAAGCCCAAGTTTAGCAAGTGCTACATCTAATACTTCATTAGGTTCTATTGGTATTGCTGTAAGTGGTGCTTATATATATAACGACTACGAAGGTCCTGTACCTTTATCTGGTGCAACTGGTTCTTTAGATTATACAGGGGCACATATTGGCCCTTCAAATTACCATTATCATTTTGAGCCTTTAGTTTTTACGAATGATGATGATAAATTAGTAGGTATTATGTCTGATGGATTTTTTATCTATGGAAGAAGAGACTATCCTAGTAATGATTATCCTACAGATTTAGATGCTTCAGGTGGTCATTTTGGGCCTACAACTCATAATCCAGATGGCGAATATCATTACCATATAATTAACGAATTATATTCAAATTCTGGAAGGTATATTGTTTTTGCAGGACCTTATCAAGGAACACCAAATGCGTTTAATTAATTATTTATTTTTATTTATTTTACTTGTTTTTGGTAGCTGTAACAAACAGTCTACCAAAAGCAAGTTTATAAATTCTGTAAAAAAAGTTCCCCCTATTAATATTAAAAAAAAGCAAATAAAACTAAACCCTTTAAAAGGACAATGGTTTTATAAAGATAAACCGTTTAACGGTTATGCTGTTGCTTATTTTGAAAACAACAAACTATCAGAAAAGGTTGGTTTTGTTAACGGTAAAAGAGAAGGTAAAGCTTTAAAGTATTTTAATGATGGTTCAATAAAAACCGAAGCAACCTACAGTAACAATATTTTAGATGGTGTAAAATTGAATTATTTTATAAATGGAAATATATATTCTGAAACTACTTATATAGATGGAAAAAAAGATGGACCTCAGACAATATGGTATCCTAATGAGCAATTAGCAAAGAAAAAAAATTTTAACCAAGGAAAAGAAAAAGGAATGCAACAAGCTTGGTTAGAAAACGGCACACTTTATGTAAATTATGAAGCAAAAAATGGACGAATTTTTGGAATGAACAAAGCTAATTTATGTTATAAAATAAAAAAAGAACAAATTCAATATGAAAGTAAATAGTATTTTTTTAGGAGTTATTTTTCTTTTTTTAAGTTGTAAAAATTCAGTAAAAAAAGAAGAAACAAGTAGAGTAGAGTCATTGCCCTATTTTAATGAAGCATCGTTTACACCAAAGTGGATTTCCCCTAAAAGCAAAGAATTAAAAAACTTTCATACAATAGCAGATTTTGATTTAATAAATCAAAATGGAGAGAAAGTAACCCAAAAAACTTTCGAAAATAAAATTTATATTACAGATTTCTTTTTTACAACCTGTCCTGGTATTTGTCCAATGATGACAAAAAATATGCATAAAATTCAAGATGAATTTATAAATGATAATGATGTTTTGTTACTGTCTCATTCTGTTACGCCTTTAAAAGATTCTGTATCAAAATTGAAAGAGTATGCCATAGAACAAAAGATAAAGGATAACAAATGGCATTTGGTAACAGGAGATAGAAAACAAATTTATAATTTAGGAAGACAATCTTATTTTGTTGAAGAAAATTTAGGAGAACCTTTAGGAATTGATGATTTTTTACACACAGAAAATTTTGTTTTAATTGACAAGAAAAAACATATTAGAGGTATTTATAATGGTTTAAATAGAGC
>CAYWOM010000414.1:0-2246 GCA_964459905.1 uncultured Polaribacter sp.
GTTCTGTTTGTTTTTAAATTGATTGATCACCAAACGCATCATCATTTTTTCTACATAACTTTCGTTTTCTAAAATCTTTGCGTTTTGTAATATTTCATTATCTACTACTGCTTTTAATCCTTTTAGGGCTTCAAATAATTTACGCTCATTATCTGTTAAAGGATCTTTCTCTATTAAGCGTTTGTGAATACGTGCGTACTTTGCATCATAATCATATTTTGCTTTTAATAACTGATTTTCTCTTTCTAACTTTTTAGCTGCATCGTAAATTTCATTCAAGGCTTTTATGTTGGCTTCCATTTCTTCTTTAGAAACTTCGCTTAAATTTTTCTTCTTAAACAAACGTTCTAATTCTTCTCGTAAAGAAACAAAAATCGGGTCTTTCTGATCGAAATTACCTCCTAACATTTCACGCGTTTTTCCCAAAATATCTTTTAACTCATCTGCCAATAACATTTCTTCTTCCTTTACTTTTGTAAAAGCAAAAATGACATCTTCTAAAGCCGTATTTAATATATTGTTGGTTTCAAGATTGTTTTCTAAGGCTAATTTTGTGTTAATGAGTGCTAACCTGTCATTTGTTATTCTTGATAAAACGGCTAGTTTTATAAAGTCTAACTTTTCTAGTAATTCAAAATTACCAGATAGTCTAATTAAGTTATACAGTTCTTTAGAATTGTTTAAAACCTTGGCAATTTCTCTGATTTCCGTACGATCATTTATTTCTGATATTTGCTGACTAAATACTTCTGCATTATTAGTATCAAATTTAAAAATGACATCTTTTATTTCTTCAATCTCTTTTTTAATTTCTTCTGCGGATTTAAACAAGTTAGAATAATGTTGCATTTCATCGCCTAATTCACTTTGCAATTCGTTAAAATAATCTTGATTTGTTTTATCGAATTCTTTTTGAATATCTGCAAAATCAACTACAAAACCGTACTTATGATTTTTATAGGTTCTGTTTACTCTAGTTAATGTTTGTAATAAATTATGTGATTTTATTTTACGACCAATATATAATTTCTTCAATCTTTTGGCGTCGAAACCAGTTAGCAACATGTTGTATACAAAAAGTACATCTATTTTTCCTGCTTTAAAATCTGTTACCCAATCTTTACGATCTTGTTTTGTGCCAACATCATGTAAAATTACTTGTGCGGTTTTTACTTTACTTTTTTCTAATTTGTGATTTCCGTAGTGTTCTGGATCTTCTGCTGCTTGTGAAAGATAAAAAGTTTCTTTAACTGCATATTTTTCATCAAAGATTTCTTGCATCATTTTAGCTTGATCCGAAGAATCACAAACGACCATTCCGCCAATGGTGTTATCATCCATAGAAATTCTTGCCGCTTCTAAATCTTGAATGATATAGTTTAGCATAGGCTCTACAAATTTATGATGGGAATAGATTTTTTTCTTATCAGCATCACCTTCTAAAACTTTAATTTTTTCTAAGGTTTCTTGAAGTGTTAGTTTGTATTTTGTTTCTATTTCTTCACGTATTAAACGTAAGGTATACCCATCTTTGATAGATAAATTGTAGTAATATTTATGAATATAATCGCCAAATAAGGTTTTAGAATTGTACTCTTTTCCTAAAAGTGGCGTTCCTGTTAATCCTATTTTTATAGAATGTTTATCAGCCAATTCTAAATTTGCTAAAAAACTTCCTTTCGGATTGTAACTTCTATGCACTTCATCTAAAAAGAAAATACGTTGAACGCTTAAATTATAATCGTTGTTTTTTATAACATCTGGATCGTCTTTAAACTTCTGAATATTTACAGCTGTAATTTCTGCTTTCCCTGAATTGTTATGAATGACGTTGGTAGACTTAATATCTTTTGTAAAAGCTTCTCTACTACTAATTTTATGCACTGTTAAACCACGAGAAGTAAATTCTTTTGCCGCTTGATTGAGTAAATCAATTCTATCTACAATAAAATAAAATTTAGGAATGATATTTTTTTGCTGATAGTAATCTGTTAAATGTTTTACATTAAAATACGCCAAGGCTGTTTTACCAGAACCTTGTGTGTGCCAAATGATTCCTTTTTTAATTCCGTTTTCTAGCTTATTTTCAATGGCTTTTGTTGCGAAAATTTGAGGATAACGCATTACGTGTTTTTCCAAACCATGTTCTTCTTCTACATAAGCAAAAGCATATTGCAATATAAATTGCAAGCGTTCTTTTTGAAATAGGGAAGTGGATATAGCGTTTGTTGCAGAATTTGGATTCT
>CAYWOM010000415.1:0-2246 GCA_964459905.1 uncultured Polaribacter sp.
TTGCTTTTGAGCCAATGGCTGAATTTAAGAAGTTAACAGCATCGTTACTAACTCCTACAACCAAGTCTACAATAGCTAAAACAGCTAGAGCAACAAGCATTAAAATATATGGATCTCCCATTTTTGTTTAAAAATTTAAGTCAGGCAAAGTTAAATACTCAAAGATTTTACAACGTTATCTTAACGTTATGAAATCTTTTGAAAAGAAGCCCAAAATAGTCATTTTTATTTCTGAATGATTAAAAATTCAAGCAAATATTAAATTAACATTCAAACTAACTGATATAACATTGAGTTAACGTGATGGTAACAGAACGATAATTTATAACTAACATAGACTTTACAAAATTGATTGACTTTTGCCAAAGTAAAAAACAAATTATAATAATGAAAAATTTTTTATTTATTGCTTTTATAGCATTAAGCCAAATTCTAGTTGCACAAGAAAAAGGAACCCTAAAAGGTTTATTAACAGATAAAGAAACCAATAACGAGTCTTTACCTTTTGCAAATGTTCAAATAAAAGGGACAACCATTGGTACAACCACAGATTTTGATGGTTTATATGCATTATCTTTAGAACCAGGTAATTATACAATAGTGTTTAGTTTTTTAGGATACAAAACAGTAGAAAAAGCATTCACTATTAAAAATGGAGAAACTGTAACCTTAAATCAATTAATGTCTGCAGAAGAAGGTGTTGGTTTAGATGAGATTATTATAAAATCTTCTACCAGTAGAGAAACAGTTAGCGCACTTTTGTTAGAACAAAAACAAGCCAATATAATTAAGGAAAGTATTGGCGCTCAAACATTATCTAAAATAGGGGTTTCTAACGCTGCAAATGCTACAACTAAAATTGCAGGAGTTACAAAAAGTGAAAGCTCTGGTAGTATTTATATTAGAGGTTTAGGAGATAGGTATTTATCTACTACAATGAATGGTTTATCAATTCCTTCAGATGACGTTGAGAATAAAAATATAAACCTAAATTTATTTTCTACTAACGTTATAAAAAATGTAGGTATTAGTAAAACATATAGCACTTCTGCATATGCAGACCAAGGTTCTGGTAATGTAGATGTAAATTCTAAAGAGTACTCTAAAAAAGGATATTCTATTTCATTATCTGGTGGAACAAATACAAATGTTTTAGGTCTTTCAGATGATTTTAGAACTACAATTACAAGTAAGGATGTAGCATTTGGTTTTCATCAAAAACAATTTGCACTTCAAAACCTTATTACTTTTCAAGGTTGGGATACAGAAAAATTAGCTACACCCATAAATTTTAATGCATCTTTTTCTGCAGCAAAGAAGTTTGAAGTATTAGGAAAAGAATTAGCAGTATTCTTAACTGGCTCTCATTCTAAATCTTTCAATTATCAAAAAGGAACCTTTAAGTCATACAGATCTAATGTTTTAAATAATGAATTTACAGATGTAGAGCAATATGCTTCTAATTCTAATACTACAGGATATGTAAATGTTCGTTTAAAATTAAATGATAACAATAAAATTAAATACAATACACTTCTTGTAAATACTGGTTTAGATAATTTATATGAACAAGGAAGAAATGGTTTAGGATATGTTTTTGATCAAGACCCGCAAGAAGAAGGCGCTTTTGTTAGAGATCAAAACTTTAAACAAACTACTATGTTTATCAATCAACTTTTAGGTGAGCATAAGTGGAATGAAAATAACACTTTAAATTGGGCTGGAGGTTACAATTTTGTTTTAGCAGAAGAACCAAATAGAATTAGAAATGAAGTAAATATTTTAGATATTACCACTTCACCAGAAATTCAATATGCACATGTTGGCGATTTTCAACAAAGAAAATCTAGTCAAAAAATTCAAGATACAGAATACAATGCCTTATTAGAAAATAAGTGGTCTTTAGGCTTAAAGGATGAGGATGATAACAAACCTTATTCTTTAAATTATGGTTTAAATTACAGACATAAAGAAAGAACTTTTAAATCTTTATTTGTAGGTGTTAGAGCTAAAGATTTTAAAGCTACTTCTGTAGACGATTTATCATCAACATTTACAGACACTAACTTTAATAACGGTTTAACTTTAAGATTAAGAGATGCAGATAGATACCAAGCAGAATTAGATATTATAGCTGGTTATGTGAATTTTGATTTTAAATTAGATAATAAATTATCTGGTAATTTAGGTTTACGATATGAGCGAGATGAAATTAGTGTTATTTGGGATGTTGCCAATTATGTAGG
>CAYWOM010000416.1:0-2234 GCA_964459905.1 uncultured Polaribacter sp.
GCATATTAATATCCATTAAAACCACATCTGGAATATTATTTGGTGAAGAAGAAAATTTATGTACCAATTCCTCTCCGTTTTTACACGTATATAAAACTTTAAATTTATAAAAGCATTTACCATACCTGCAATTGCTTGCGATAATAAGGTATGGTCATCTACAATTACTACTGAATATTTTACCATAATTTATACTGTATTAAAAGTGTTGTTCCTTTGTTTTTTTCTGTCATAAAGGTTGCTTTTGCACCAATTAGCTTTGCTCTATTTTTTATATTTTGCAATCCAATTCCTTTGCCTGAATTTTCTGTAGCAGAAAAACCAATTCCATTATCAGATACAGTAATTAATAAAGCATCATTTGTATATTTTAAAACCACTTTTAATTTAGACGCTTTAGAATGTTTAATAGTATTAGAGAAAAATTCTTGTAAAATTCTAAAAATAATAATATTGGCTTTTTTATCAATTTTGTATTCTTTTCCATAGATTTTTAGACTAGATACCATAAAGTTTAATCTGTTAAACCTATCTATTTCTAATTGAATTGCTTCTTTTAGTTGAATGTTTTTTATAGCCTCTGGGTTTATTAAATTAGATAAAGCACGTACTTCTTTTAACCCTTTAGAAATGGTTTCTGAAACCTCTTTAATATTGTTTTTAGTAGCATTTTGTAATTGAATTTTAGCCAATGTAAGCAGTTGCCCAATATTGTCGTGTAATTCCCAGCTAATATTACGTAAGGTTTCTTCTCTAATTTCTATTTGTGTTTCTATAATTTCACGTTCAAAACGCTTTTTTCTTTCTTCTTGTTCTTGTAATAACTTATTTTTTCTTTTGTGATATATCACAAAAAAAACAACAACTGAAATGGCCATTAATAAAATTAATAAAGATGTAAATATTAATATAAACTTCACCCCTTCTTGCTCCATATAAAACCGATTGAATAACATGAATATAAAATTAGATTTAAACTAATGAGTAGGTATTGATAATTAGGGTAATCTACCCTAGTGATAGTATCAATATAAATCATAAAAGGAATCATAACAACATTAAAAAGCATTAAAGCAGTTGCTATCCAAAAGCTTAATTTATGTTTTAAATGTATTACTATTTTACTAGCTAATAATTCAGAGAAATAGAAAAGGGTAGCAATTAAGTTAATAATAGCGCCAAAGATAAATGCACTAATGTGATATTGGTTGTTACCTATTACAACAAAACAAAAAATATCTAGAATAACAAATGTTACTGCAAGAAACAAAACAAGTTGTTTGAACGTTGTTTTTTTGATTATGCTGTAATACCAATAAAAGTAAAACAAAAAGCTAATTAAAAAATAAATATTATATACCCAGCTATTGTTTTGTTTTAAAACTAACTCAATATAGCCACCAATACCAAAATCCATTATAAAAACAAACCATAAAAAATGCATAAAGTATTTTTCGGTTGATTTGTTATATTTATTATAATGATAAGTAGCTAAAACAGCTGTAATAAACTCAAATACACAAACAAGGTTAACCATCTATCTCTAAAATTAATTTAAATTTTGAGGAGGTTTTCCATTATTTCACATATATAAGACCATAAATGTCTTCTATAATTTCATTATCTTAAGCTAAGGTAATAAGTTTTTAAATTCTATTAACAAAGTCTTTTTGCTTTGTTTGCAAAAAAAAAATAATCTTCGGTTTATTATATGGTTCTAAGCATACGCAAAATCATAAACCGACCTTAATTCTTTTTTTTTAAGTTGCTTCTTTTTTGATATGGGTTAATGTTATTTAATAAGTTTTAATCTTTTAGACCCTTATTCTTTTTTGATAAGATTTTTTTGTTTTTATAATTTATCTACTCAAATATAAATATTTTTAATCTATTAATTGCCACAGTTTTATTATTATGGTCAAAAAACACCTTAATCTGAAACAATAAGTATTGTTCCTATGTAGTTTTAAAGCAAGCACTATTGCATAGTACTAGGTAAATTTTGAATACCTTACACATAGTGTTTTCATTTTATTAAAGAACATAACTTAAAATAACTTATTTTTTTTAGAATTAGATATTTTTAAAATTTTTTAATGAAGATTATACGTTAACGAGCAATGTTCTAATAAAATAAAAAGTATTTACAATTATTACTGCCGCAGATTTAATTAAAAAGTTATTGAGTTATACGTTTAGCGTCCTTTTTATTTGTTTTTGATATACTGGTTTAC
>CAYWOM010000417.1:0-2220 GCA_964459905.1 uncultured Polaribacter sp.
ATTCTGACGAAGCTTATTATTTTATTACTGTTAGTGATTTAGATGGAAAAAGAATATAATCTGAATTATCAAAAACACCATCTGCTTCTCCTTCTATATAAATAGCATTTTCCTGTAAATCGTCATATCTAAAATCGGAATTTAAAGTTGGTAATAAATTTCCACCATTTCCGTAAATATGTATTTTTTTAGGATTTAAACCATTTGTACCAATTCCAATTTGTTGTAACAAATTTTTATCAATTTTAAATACACCTGTTGTATCTACAGAAAATTTAAACCAATTTCCAGAAGAAAGAACAGAGTTGGTAACTTGTGAAAAAGTAAAAAAGCTTAAAAAGCTTAAAGAAAGAAATAAAAAGTGTTTTTTCATAATCGTATTCAAATAACGCAAATTATTTTAAGATATTTTAAGAGTTGCAAATATAAAGTATACTAAATTTAAAAAGAGTGCGTTTAATAAAAAGTGAAGCATTAAAATTATTAATTTATTTGTTTGAATCTATAATTATTGTAAATTGCATCCCTATAAAAAAAATCATTACAACTTTCAATTAGAACATGAGAAACGTATTAAAAATATCTTTGGTTGTTTTAACAACATTGCTTTTTGCAAACTGTAACAAATCAACTTCTGGAAATTCAACACTTACAGGATTGCCTTTTAACAATCCTAAGTATGGTAATTATATTAAAGGAAATTCTTCTGAAAACCAAAAACCACCTCCAGGTATGGTTGGTGTAGAAGGCGGTTCTTTTACAATGGGGCAAGTTCAAGACGATGTAATGTTCGATTGGAATACAACTCCAAAGAAAATACACATTCGCTCTTTTTTTATGGACGAGACAGAAGTAACAAATTCTGAATACTTTTTGTACCTACAATACATGAAAGATGTTTTTCCTCCTTCGGAAGAAAAGTACAAACACATATATATCTCTATCTTACCAGACACTTTAGTTTGGAGAAAAAGTTTAGGGAATACAGATATTTTGTCTGATAATTATTTAAGACATCCAGCATATTCAGATTATCCGGTTGTAGGAGTTACTTGGCTACAAGCAAACCAATATTGTAAATGGAGGACGGATGCAGTGAATTTAAAGACATTAATAGATAGAGGGTACATAAAAAATATTTTTGAAAATGATACATTAAGGAACTTTTTTAGTACTGATGTGTTTTTAACTGATTCAGATAAATTATTTGATGGTGATACGACTGTATATAAAAGAGGTATAAAAACAAGATCTATACGAAAAAGAGGTAGTGCAAGGCCTTCTAAAGATGACTTTCAAGGAAGAAAAATAACACAAGCAGATGGTGTTTTAAGTCAGAAATTTAGATTGCCAACAGAAGCAGAATGGGAGTTTGCTGCAAAAGCGAATATAGAAAATAGAGAATACAATAATATAAGAGGTAGAAAGAAATATGCTTGGGATGGCAAGTACTCTAGAGAAAAAAGCAAACGATTTAAAGGAGATCAATTAGCCAATTTTAAACAAGGGCAAGGACAGTACAGCGGCATCTCTGGCTGGAGCTCTGATGGTGCTGATATTCCAATAAAAGTAAAATCATATCCTCCAAACGGTTTTGGTTTGTATGATATGTCTGGTAATGTTGCCGAATGGGTTTCTGATGTTTACAGACCAATTATAGATAATGAAGCGAATGACTTTAATTATTTTAGAGGAAATATGTTCACTAAAAAAATGATTGATAAAGATGGTAAAGTTGTTATTGCTGGTGTTTCTGAAGGTGCAGAAATAGAATACGATACGTTACCAAATGGAAAAATTATTCTTAAAGAATTACCAGGAACCATAAAATATATACCTATTACAAAAGATGACACTACTTTAAGAAGAAACTTTACGGTAGCAGATAACGCTAATATTAATGATGGCGATTTAAATTCATCTAGATTTTACGAAGATGATGAAGAAGAATATGCAACTCGTCCTAGCATGTATAACTCGCCAAAAGCTCCTGCTAAGGTAAGAAATGCAGAAACTGGTAGCGATATTTTAGTAAATGATTCTAAAAAAAGAACAACACTTATTAGTAATAAAACTAGGGTTTATAAAGGTGGCTCTTGGTCTGATAGAGAATATTGGCTAGACCCTGCGCAAAGAAGGTATCTACCAGAATACATGGCCACTAATTACATAGGTTTTAGATGTGTAACAGATAAAGTTGGGCCAATGGCTTATAAGAAA
>CAYWOM010000418.1:0-2214 GCA_964459905.1 uncultured Polaribacter sp.
AAACGCGCATTCACCAATATTTGTTTCCGAAAATGGGTGTTTCTAGTGCTTTATCATCTCTTAATTCTCTAAAATTTGCGTTTCTTCCTTGCTCAAATCCGCCAGATTTATATTCTTTACCCAACAAATTATTAACCGTTGCAAAAACGCTTAAAAAATAGTTTTTTATTTTCCAAGATTTACCCCCAACTAAATTTACAACCATGTATTGATTAAATTTTTCTTGTTGTAATAATTCTTTAGCTAATTCTAAATCGTAATCATTAAAAGGCAGACCATCTGCATCTGTATAAAAATTTTCTGATCTATTTAATGGCGCAACATCTACATAAATATTACTAAAAAAGTTAGTTGTTGCTCCAATCCACCAATAATCTGGATCTCTGTATTCAAACCCTAAAGAGTATGCATTTTGTGGACCAACTGCCAATTTGTAATTCGTTAGGTTTGAGATATAATCTCCTGAACGGCCGTTTTCATTAAAAACACCTTCATTAGTAATGTCTGATGTAAGGTATAAATTTGGATTATTATTGTAGGTAAACTGACCAACAGAAGCGGCTCCTTTTAATTTAATTGTTGGTGTAACTTGGGCTTCTAGACCCAGTTCTAATCCAAATTGTTTTTTATTAATTCCGGTTAAAATTTCTTGGACAAAAGCGGTATTATCGCCCCCAATACCGTCTGCAAAATAAAATGAAATTTCTGTTGCATCTTCTGTACCTATATAGTAACCGGTTAATCTAGATGTAATTATAGGGCTTCTAATAATACAACTAACATCTGTAGAGAATACTTTTTCACTTTGCAAGTTTTCTACAATGTTGTTGTTTTCTCTTGAATTAGAAAAAGAATTTCTAATACTTGGCGCATTTGTTAAATAAGCAACGTTTGCATCTAAAACATAACGCCCAGTAAATTTATAAGTTACACCTGCTTTTACGCCATAATTTGTAAAATCTACTGTATCGGATTCTCCAAGTGAATTGTTGGCAAATCTTCCGTTTTTGTACAAACCTTCTCTTTGGTATGTAGCTCTAGAAAGGTTAACAGCAGTATAAAAATCTACTTTATTATACTTAAATTGCCCTTGTAAAAAAGCACTTGCTAAATCTGAATTTAAATTATAATTATACCTAAACTTATCGCCTTGTACTACAACTCTATCAGGATTTAGCAGGTCATTTTGTCCAAGTTGCTGTGTGTCTGCAAAGTTATTAATGTCTAAATACCCCGTTCCGCCAAGTAAATCTATAATTTCTGCAAAACTATTAGAACGCAATCTTTTGTATGCTAGTTTTGCATTTAAGGTGATGTTATTATTAAGTTCTGAATTTAAAATTGTATTCACTGTTATTTGTTGGTCATCATTTCTATCTTCGTACAAAACATAGGCACTATTTAAACCGCTTTCTGCATTTGTATTATTGGCATCAAAAATACGGTTCCAGTCTAATTGTCCATTATTTTTAAAATCTTGTAATGACTCATAAGCTGCTGCTAAATCTCCGTTTCTTACTTGATAACTTGGTAAATATTGGTAATAAGTAGGGTTTGGATTAGCGCCCCCATTAAAATCTAAACGGCTGTTTGCTATTTTTCCAAATTGATATGCAATATTAGTTTGCAATGAGGTAGCTTCTGAAAAATTCCAAAAGTGATTTAACATTAAAATAGGTTCTTCGACTTCTTTAATTCGAGCGTTTATTTTTTTACCGTTATTATATCCCCAATAATCATTGTAGGTTATTCCTTTTAAATCGAATACTTCTTGGGTGTTTGGAGAAGACTTACCTCTTCTATTAGGTGTAAAAATAGAAGTAAAGTTTAAACTATGCTTATCATTTATCTTTTTTTCTATGGAAGCAAAAAATGAATATGCTTTGTAAGGTGTGGCTTCATTAAAACCCTCATTACCGGTTCTGGTACTTGCTGAAAAAGTCATAGCCCAATCATTTTTTAACATTCCGCTAGAATAGGTTGCCATTACCCTATTTTGATAACTTCTATTAGAAGATGAGTATGAAATTCTTACGCCTGGTCTTTGTTCTGTTGCCCTAGTATTAATATTTGTAGCACCTAAAATTCCGCCAAAAGTAAAATTAGACGCTGCCAAACCATTGCTAAATTCTTGATTTCTTAACACATCATTTAAACCACCCCAATTACTCCATTGCGCTCTACCATCATAAAGTTTATTCATTTCTATACCAT
>CAYWOM010000419.1:0-2210 GCA_964459905.1 uncultured Polaribacter sp.
CAAAATCAGAAAAGAAACGTTCAAAAACATCAGGCATCCAATACCAAGAAGGCCCCAAATCAAAGGTAAAACCATCTTTTTTAAATTGCCTTGCTCTTCCCCCTAAAGTGTCATTTTTTTCTAAAACAGTAACTTGATAACCTGCTTTTGATAAATAACAAGACGCTGAAAGAGAAGAAAAACCAGATCCTATAATGTATATGTGTTTTTTCATTGATTATTTTGTTTAACAAATGTAACTAAATATTAAACATTTTTTTTACATTTTTTTAAATTTTATAACACTTTTAACAAGTCTAGCGTAGAAGCATAAAAGGATATTTTTGAAGAATACTCATTATCTTTAACCAATGCCGTTCTTTTGCCTACAGCTATAAACTCATGTTCATTGTCTTTTAAAAGAGTATTAATTTCACTAAAATAACTTTCTATTTTATCGTCATAAGGTCTAATAGTTAAAGAAGTTACAAAACATAGTGTTCTGCTCATGTTTTCGAAAAAGTATTTTAAATTATTTAAAGGTAAACTTTGACCTAAATAAATGGTATGATTACCTCTTAAAACAAGTTCGTAATTTAAATACAGTAAGCCTAATTCATGAATTTCATTTTCTGGAAGAAATAAAACATAGGTTTTTTCTGTATTTGTAATATTATACTGTAATTTTTCTGTATTAATTTGAATTTTTTGTGATATTAAACTAGAGATAAAATGCTCGTGTGCTGGTATTAAAGTATCTGTTTGCCATAACAAACCTACATGACTTAAAAAAGGAACAAACACATCTTTAAAAATTTCTCTAAACGTCTTATTTAGTAATAACCTATTATAGGTTTCATTAAAACCAATTTTATCGAACTGAAACATTGCCATTTTAAAAGAATTTAATGCTTCATCATTTTTAGCCAGATTAAGTGCTAATTCTCTAGATTGAAGTATTATATCTTCATCAGACATTTCGGCAATTTTAGATATTTTAAAATTATTGTTATTTAGTAAAACAATGTTTAGTAGCTTTAATAAATTTTCTGGAGAATAAAATCTAATATTTGTATCTGTTCTTTTTGGTTGTAGTAAATTATATCGTTTTTCCCAAATTCTAATCGTATGCGCCTTAATGCCAGAAATATTTTCGAGATCTTTAATGGTAAAATTTTGTTTGAAATTTTTCAATTGAACTTTTTTTGTTGAACTTTTTTAGTTGATTTGTTTTTTTGCACAAATGTATATTTTTTTAACATAACAGGTGTTTTTTTAAACCTAATTGTAATATTATAAATTTTTATTTTAAAGACACAAAACTATTTTAAAATCTTTGTAACATTTAATACTTTTATACTACTTATAAATATAACTAATTAAATACGAGTGCAAAAAAATTTAGAGAATAAATTTTTATCAGACTTTGAGCAAAACCAAAATATTGCACATAAAATTTGTAGAATATATACTACAAACCAAGATGCACATAACGATTTGTTTCAAGAAATAACCATACAAGTTTGGAAAAACTACCCAAAATTTAGGGGAGATTCTAAATTTAGTACTTGGATGTATAGAGTAGCATTAAATACAGCAATTTCATTATACAGAAAATCTACTAGAAAAGTAAAAACACAAGATTTTAGTGCTATTGCGTTTAAAATTAAAGCTACAGATTATGATAATACAGAAGAATTACAATTAAAGGCACTTTATAAAGCTATTCATCAATTAAATGATATTGATAAAGCGCTAATATTCTTATATCTTGAAGACAAACCTTACAAAGAAATTTCTGAAACACTAGGAATAACATCTGTAAATGCAAGAGTTAAAATGAACAGAGCAAAAGAAAAATTAAAAAATATACTAAACCCATAACTAATGGATTTATTAAAAAATTATAAAAAGGCTTGGAGTAATCAGCCCGAAGAAGTTAATAAAGTTTCTCCTGTAGAAATTTATAAAATGGCGCATTCAAGATCATCATCAATAGTAAAATGGATTTTTATTATTGGGCTTTTAGAGTTTGTTGTTTTAAATTCTTTATACTTTTTTGTAGACATGGATAAAGCTTACAATGAATACAAAAAAATGGGGTTAGAAGACTTTATTTACTATTCTCAAATTATTGCCTACATTATTTTATTTTACTTTCTAGGAATGTTCTATATAAACTATAAGAGAATTTCTGCTGTAGATGCTACGAATAAATTGATGAAAAAAAT
>CAYWOM010000420.1:0-2206 GCA_964459905.1 uncultured Polaribacter sp.
AATTTACAATCTCTGTAGGAGATGAATTACCAGCAGGAATTTTAAAACTAGCTAAAGTTTACATCGCTAAAAAACGTAAGTTAAAAGTAGGTGATAAAATGGCGGGACGTCACGGAAATAAAGGTATTGTAGCTCGTATTGTTAGAGCAGAAGATATGCCTTTCTTAGAAGACGGAACACCAGTAGATATTGTTTTAAATCCACTTGGTGTACCATCTCGTATGAATATTGGTCAGATTTATGAAACTGTTCTTGGTTGGGCAGGTCAAAAATTAGGAACTAAATATGCAACACCAATTTTTGATGGAGCATCTTTAGACCAAATTAATGAAATTACAGATCAAGCAGGTGTACCAAGATTTGGACATACGTATTTATATGATGGTGGAACCGGAAAACGTTTCGATCAGCCGGCAACTGTTGGTATCATTTATATGATTAAGTTAGGTCACATGATTGAAGATAAAATGCATGCACGTTCTATTGGACCATATTCATTAATTACACAACAACCATTAGGAGGTAAAGCTCAATTTGGTGGACAACGTTTTGGAGAGATGGAAGTTTGGGCATTAGAAGCATACGGTGCATCTAGTATCTTAAGAGAAATCTTAACTGTTAAGTCTGATGACGTTATGGGTAGAGCAAAAACTTATGAAGCAATTGTTAAAGGCGAAACGATGCCAGAACCAGGTTTACCAGAATCATTTAACGTATTAATGCACGAACTTAAAGGTTTAGGTTTAGACGTTAGATTAGAAGAATAAATTTTTTCAGTAACCAGTTTTCAGTAGCAATTATGTTACTGAAAACTGAATACTGCCAACTGAATACTTATTAAAAGACATGGCAAGAAAACAAGAAAAGTACACTGTAAAAAAGTTTAATAAAATCTCAATTGGTTTATCATCACCAGAAGCTATTTTAGAAATTTCTAAAGGTGAAGTTTTAAAACCAGAAACAATAAATTACCGTACGCACAAACCAGAAAGAGACGGATTGTTTTGTGAGCGTATTTTTGGTCCTGTAAAGGATTATGAATGTGCTTGTGGAAAGTACAAAAGAATTCGCTACAAAGGTATCGTTTGTGATAGATGTGGTGTAGAAGTAACAGAAAAGAAAGTACGTAGAGATAGAGTAGGACACATCAATTTGGTGGTACCTGTTGCTCATATTTGGTACTTTAGATCATTACCTAACAAAATGGGTTACCTTTTAGGTTTACCATCTAAGAAGTTAGATATGATTATTTACTACGAACGTTATGTAGTAATTCAACCAGGTATTGCTAAAGGCATTGAAGGTGAACCATTACAAAAAATGGACTTCTTAACAGAAGAAGAATATTTAGATATTGTTGATGAGTTACCACAAGACAATCAATATAAAGATGATGCTGATCCAGATAAGTTTATTGCTAAAATGGGAGCAGAGTGTTTAATTGATTTATTAGCACGTATCGATTTAGAATCTTTGTCTTTTGAATTAAGACACAAAGCAAATACAGAAACATCTAAACAACGTAAAACAGAAGCTTTAAAGCGTTTAAATGTTGTAGAAGCATTTAGAGATTCTCAAAAAAATAGAGAGAACAACCCAGAATGGATGATCATGAAGGCGGTACCTGTAATTCCACCAGAATTACGTCCGTTAGTGCCTTTAGATGGTGGTCGTTTTGCTACTTCAGATTTAAATGATTTATATAGAAGAGTTATTATTAGAAACAATCGTTTAAAAAGATTAGTTGAAATAAAAGCTCCTGAAGTTATTTTACGTAATGAAAAACGTATGTTACAAGAATCGGTAGATTCTTTATTTGATAACACACGTAAATCATCAGCAGTAAAAACAGAATCTAACAGACCTTTAAAATCTTTATCAGATTCATTAAAAGGTAAACAAGGACGTTTCCGTCAGAATTTATTAGGAAAACGTGTTGATTATTCTGCACGTTCTGTAATTGTTGTTGGACCAGAATTAAAATTATTAGAATGTGGTATCCCAAAAGATATGGCAGCTGAACTTTACAAGCCTTTTGTAATTAGAAAATTAATTGAAAGAGGAATTGTAAAAACAGTAAAATCTGCAAAGAAAATAATAGATAGAAAAGAACCAGTTGTTTGGGATATTTTAGAAAATGTAATTAAAGGTCATCCAGTTTTATTAAACAGGGCTCCTACTTTACACAGACTTGGTATACAAGCAT
>CAYWOM010000421.1:0-2199 GCA_964459905.1 uncultured Polaribacter sp.
CTTTTATTTTATAAAAACACACTAATTAGGTGTAATTGGACACGTTGCTTTTATTGCCACATAATCTCCACCATCTTTATAGACTGTAACACAAGAGCCTCCATCTAAAACATTTCTAACACATCTGGCAAAAGAAATACCGCCTCCTCTACAAAGTTCTTCTGTAAATCTAGCTGAGGTATCTGCAATTTCCCAACCTGTTTCCCAACCATCTTTAATTTCAAAATTGATTACGTTATCTTCTAAATCATAGACAAATAAAGCATTATTATCTAAATCTGATTGTTCAAACAGTTGATTAAGTTGGCTTTCTATATCTAAAGTTTGTGATTGGTTGTTTGAACAAGAAATTATTAATACTAATGACGTGATTAGATACAGTGGGGTCATCATTTTTTTTAATCTTTTCATAATTTTTTAATTTTATTGATGATTTGCATTCTTTTAATAATCTTTTATGACTATCAAAATTAATTTTCAACTGTATGTCCCTAAAATTGAACACACAAAAATCATACAAGCGTAGCGCTTGTTAAGGTTCATAGATTTAAAAAAGAATTGGCGCAATTTTTAAAACATTCTTTTTTTTTGCTAGCAAATTCTAAAGAAAGTGATTAAATTTTCTAATAGAACATTATAAATCTAAAAAAAAAAAAAAACGTTTTACACAAGAAAGTATCTTTTATTTTACTAAAACGATCTAGAAAGGATTGTATCATGGTCTGTTATTTTTTTAATCTTCTACTATGTATTTAAAAAAATATTTCTCTTCAGAATTTATAAAAATTGGCAAGTAGTTTGCGTTAGGGATTGAAACGGCATCCTTTTTTGAGGAACGAAAAAAAAGATATAGTGAAAAGCCCGACCTTTAGGGAACGCCCAAAAATAGTATTTAGTTTTTTGTAAATACAATATCTACAGAGTTGAACCTTGAATGATTTTTAAATTAATTAGAGGCAAAAAAAAACCCGTTACAACTTGTAACGGGTTTTAAAGATATTATAAATATCGGCTAGATACTGAAACTAGTTCAGTACAAAGAATTACTTTTTCTTTTTTGCGCCAGCTTCCATTTTCTTTTTAAGATCTGCAAGACCACCAATATCACCTAATGTAGTTTTTTCTGCATCAGCTGCTTTTTTAGTAGCTACTTTTATGTTTCTCTTTTCTTCTGCTCTAAAAATAGAGGTATGAGAAACTACAACTCTTCTGTATTCTTTAGAAAATTCTAAAACAATAAATTCTGTTTTATCTCCTTTTTCTAATTTAGAACCATCTTCTTTTTCTAAGAAACGTGTTGGTGCAAAGCCTTCTACGCCATCGGCAAAAGTTACTACTGCTCCTTTATCGTTCTTTTCTTTGATTGTTCCTTCATGTTTAGATTCTAAAGCATATGTTGCTTCATGACCGTCCCAAGGATTGTCTTGTGTTTGTTTATGACCTAGATTTAACTTTCTGTTTTCTACGTCTAATTCTAAAACTTGTACTTCTAGTTTATCTCCAACAGTTACAAAATCTGATGGATGTTTTACTTTCTTAGTCCAAGATAAATCAGAAATATAAACTAAACCGTCTATTCCTTCTTCTAATTCTACAAATACACCAAAGTTTGTGTAATTTCTTACAGTACCTGTATGTGTAGAACCTACTGGAAATTTAGTTGTAATATCTGTCCAAGGATCTGGATGTAATTGTTTGATACCTAAAGACATTTTACGGTCTTCTCTATCTAAAGTTAAAACTTGTGCTTCAACTTTATCACCAACTTTTACGAAATCTTGTGCAGAACGTAAATGAGTTGACCAAGACATTTCAGAAACGTGAATCAATCCTTCTACTCCTTGTTCTACTTCAACAAACGCACCATAATCAGCAATTACAACTACTTCTCCTGTTACTTTATCACCAATTTTTAAATCAGTATTTAAAGCTTCCCAAGGATGAGCAGATAATTGTTTTAATCCTAATTGAATTCTAGATTTGTTATCATCAAAGTCTAAAATTACAACGTTTAATTTTTGATCTAATTCTACAACCTCATTTGGATGATTGATTCTAGACCAAGATAAATCAGTAATATGTACTAATCCATCAACACCACCTAAATCAACAAAGACACCATAAGAAGTAATATTTTTAACAATACCTTCTAATACTTGTCCTTTTTCTAATTGACCAATAATTTCTTTTTTCTGTAAT
>CAYWOM010000422.1:0-2190 GCA_964459905.1 uncultured Polaribacter sp.
CCCAGATTTTTTAATTTGGTTGATCATTGCAGCGTTTTTGTATGGCCTTATAATGCCCCTAATTATATCGGCGTATGTATATGATTTTTCGGGTTATTATCATTTAGATTGGTTGCATCAATTTAAAATTACAGATTCAGAAGAATACACTTTTGTTAATATTAATGCTGGTTTTGATGAAACGAGTTTTATCATCAAAAAAAAGTATCCAAAATCAGATTTAAAAGTTTTTGATTTTTATAATTCTGAAAAGCATACTGAACCAGCAATAGTTAGAGCTAGAAAAGTGACTTTAGAGTATCCTGAAACTAAAAAAATTGAATACAATACTATTCCTTTAAAAGATAATTCTGTAGATGTTATTTTTCTTTTATCAGCAGCTCATGAGATTCGGAAAAATGATGAAAAAGTAGCGTTTATGATTGAATGTAAGAGAATTTGTAAATCCAAGGGTAAAATTATTATGGTAGAACATTTAAGAGATATTGCTAATTTCCTAGCTTTTTCTGTAGGTTTTACACATTTTTTTTCAAGTAAAACATGGCAACTTGTTTTTAAAGAAGCTGGTTTTACATCAATAAATGAAAGAAAATTTACACCTTTTATGTCAATTTTTAATACTATTAATAAATAAGCAAAAATGGAAATACAACTTAAAATTATAGGATTTCTTTTATCTGTATTGGCTTTTATTCATATTGGTTTTCCAAGATATTTTCATTGGAAAACGGAATTAAAATCGCTGAGTTTGATAAATAAACAAATGATGACGGTTCATACATTTTTTATTGCATTGGTTGTTTTATTAATTGGTGTACTTTGTATAACATCAGCCTTAGAGTTAATTGATACCAATTTAGGGAAAACAGTTTCATTAGGTTTAGGTTTCTTTTGGAGTATAAGATTAATTTTTCAATTGTTTGTGTATTCTCCAAAACTTTGGAAAGGAAAGATCTTTGAAACAGTAATACATATATTGTTTACCATTTTTTGGATGTATATAAGTACACTGTTTTTTATGATTTATTTTCTTTAGAAAAATGTAAGGCTTACTTTTTTTTTGGGTAGCCTAAAACTAAAAATTAAAAAACTCAAGAAATTTTAATCTTGAGTTTTTATAAACGTATTATAGTATAACTGGATATTTATATTATGGCCCTTTTAAGCCACGTAAATAGTCTTATTGTAGTAATTTTTTTAGTCATCCCAAGAAATACCGAGCCATTTACTACCATTAGAATAAAACTGTACTCCTCTATTACTATTTGTAAAAATATAGCTACCATTTGGTCCATCTTGAGAAGCTAATGGGTATATAACACTTTCTACAGCTTTTCCACCAGTACCGCAACCTACACAGGTTATAGTTATATTAACAGGATAGAAGTAAGTATTTGGGATATTAGGGTCATTAAAAAAACAGCCTTGACCAGCTACACCTGCTATTTGGTTTCTAATGTGTATAATTCTACCAGTATGTAATGCAGGATCTGGTAACGTAATTGTACGTCCAGGTTGGTAGCATGATAATAAAACATCTGTTGGTCCGTCAGGAACCGTATAATCCGTATTGTTAGGAACAAAAACGATAGACCTAGTGCTTGATGATGGAGCAGAAGAAGAGTCTACCAAACATTTCCAATCTTTAACAGCTGGGTTGGTGCTTAAATTAATTTTAATGCATTTAACATCGGTATCATATACCATTAACCCAAAAGCAGGGTTCGCAATCAGCATTAAATTATTAGTGGTCATTCTTAGTATTAATAAGCCTTTGCCTGAGCTTTTAATTTCTAAAGCAGAAGATGCATCTGGGCCTGTTGTGCCAATACCTACTTGTGCAAACATGCTCAAGTTTAATACTAAGGCTATAAAATAAATAATAGTTCTTTTCATAGTAATATTTTTTTAATTTAATAGTAAATATATATACATTTTTATTTTTTTAGTTACGTTTTTTTCCCTTAAAATAAGAGTGTTTTTACCCTAAAAAACACTATTTATGTAATTTATAAAAGTGGTTGTAAAAATATATGTCAATTTTTAATACTATTAATAAATAAACAAAAATGGAAATACAACTTAAAATTATAGGGTTTCTTTTGTCAATATTAGCATTTATTCATATTGGGTTCCCAAGATATTTTCATTGGAAAACGGAATTAAAATCGCTGAGTTTGATAAATAAAC
>CAYWOM010000423.1:0-2181 GCA_964459905.1 uncultured Polaribacter sp.
CTTTTACCAAACTAATCATTGCTAAACTAAAACCAGTATTTCCAGAAGTAGTTTCTACAATAGTTGCTCCTTTTTTAAGAATTCCTTTTTTTTCTGCCTCTTCAAGAATATGCAGAGCAATTCTATCTTTGGCAGAATGACCTGGATTAAAAGCTTCGAATTTTGCATAATAAGAGCCTTTTAAATCTTTAGTTGTTTTATGTAGTTTAATTAGCGGTGTTTGACCTACTAATTCTAATATTGAGTTTGTAATTCCTTGATTTCTAATCATTCTTTTTTTATCGTAAGTAAAAAACGTTATTTAAAATAAGAATAACAAAGCAATCTTTTTAGTTATAATAAGATTGCTTTGTACCCAACAATAACGCATACTTTTATACTGGCCACAAAAATACGTTTCATTATTGAATTATAAAATTAATTTCTATGGCTTAATTGTTTTATAACCTAACTTTTCTTCTAAGGCTAAAAAGAACGTATACATTTTTGCAGTTTCTTTTAAGGCATCGAATCTACCAGATGCTCCTCCATGTCCTGCTTCCATATTGGTGTCTAACAACAATAAATTGGTATCTGTTTTTAGTTCTCTTAATTTAGCAACCCATTTAGCTGGTTCCCAATATTGTACTTGAGAATCATGAAAACCAGTAGTAACTAATATGTTTGGATACGCTTTAGAAGCGACCTGATCATACGGTGAATACGACTTAATATAGTTGTAATATTCTTTGTCATTCGGGTTTCCCCACTCGTCATATTCTCCGGTTGTAAGCGGAATACTATCATCTAACATGGTAGAAATTACATCTACAAAAGGAACCGAAGCAATAATACCGTTGTACAATTCTGGGTTCATATTTACAATTGCCCCCATTAATAATCCGCCTGCAGAACCACCCATTGCATATAAATGTTTTGGTGATGTGTAGTTGTTGTCAATTAAATATTTAGAACAATCTATAAAATCTGTAAATGTATTTTTCTTGTTTAACATTTTACCGTCTTCATACCATTCTCGCCCTAAATATTCGCTTCCACGTATATGTGTTAAAGCATACACAAAACCTCTATCTAACAAACTTAAACGTGTTGTAGAAAAGCTATCTGGAATTGTATAACCATAAGAACCATAAGCATATTGTAGCAAGGGCGTGTCTTTATTTAGCGCTGTATTTTTATGATACACTAAAGAAATAGCTACTTTTTTACCATCTCTTGCAGTTGCCCAAACTCTTTTACTGATGTAATTTTCTTTTTCGAATTTACCTCCTAAAACTTCTTGTTCTTTTTTAATATCTTTCGATTTATCGCTCATATTAAAATCGATTACAGAAGCGGGTGTAGTAAAAGAGTTGTATGAATAACGTATAACATCTGTATTAAATTCTGGATTTGCATATACCCCAGCAGCATACGTTTCTTCATTAAAAGGCAAGTAGTAATCTGCTGTTTTATCCCAACGTTTTATGCGAATTTTATTTAAGCCATTGGTACGCTCTTCTAAAACTAAATAATCTTTAAAAATAGAAAAATCTTCTAATAAAGTATCTTCTCTATGCCCAATTACATCTACCCAATTTTCTTTAGCTGTATTAGAAATTGGTGTTTTCATCAACTTAAAATTAGTAGCATCATCTTTATTGGTTAACAAATAAAAATGATTTTTATAATGTGCAACACTATATTCTAAATCGCGTTCTCTTGGTTGTAAAACTGTAAATTCTCCTGTAGGATTATCGGCATCTAAATATTGTGCTTCTGTAGAAACGGTGCTATAAGAACCAATAATAAGGTATTTGTCAGATTTTGATTTGGTTACATAGGTACCAAAAGTATCGTCTTTTTCATGAAAAACTTCTACATCTTCAGAAGTTGGTGTTCCTAAAACGTGTCTAAAAATCTTTACGCTTCTTAAAGTTACCGGGTCTTTTTTAGTGTAAAAAATAGTTTTATTGTCATTTGCCCAAACAGAACCACCTGTTGTGTTTTCTATAACATCTTTATAAACTTCTCCCGTTTCAAGATTTTTAATACGTAAAAAATATTGTCTTCTACTTACAGTATCTGTTGCAAAAACCGCCAATTTATTATCATTAGAAATATTTAAGCCGCCTAATTGGAAATAATCGTGGTCTTTTGCCATTTTATTTACATCAAACAAAATTTCTTCGTTGGCTTCTA
>CAYWOM010000424.1:0-2179 GCA_964459905.1 uncultured Polaribacter sp.
TAATTTACTTACGTGCAGATATTTCTACACTTGTTGGGCAAATTCATAAACGTGGCAGGGAATACGAAAACTCTATTAGTATCGATTATTTAAGCAGGCTTAATGAACGCTATGAAGCTTGGATTTCTACTTACACAAAAGGAAAACTATTAATAATAGATGTTGACAATCTAGATTTTGTAGAAAACCAAGAAGATTTAGGGTACATTATAGATCGAATAGATGCCCAAATAAATGGGCTTTTCTAGTCTATAAAACTGTACTATTCTAAAACATCTATTTTACTGTTAACAACTTCTTTTATTGGAAAAACAACTTTCTTTTCACCAGTATGTAAAACCATACAAATATTGTCGATTGCTATAATAGTGCCTTCTGTTTCGTTTATTTTTATTTTGTTTCCAATTTCTAGATTCTTTCTAGAATAATAACCAAATAATAATCTGGTAATAACATCTTTAGAACCTAAACCAAAGGCAATCGTAAAGGCTAATAATACAGACCCTATAATTAGTGTTAAATTACTTTTTATTACAGAAGTATTAACACCTGCTTGATCTAATGCTGTTATTGACAGAAAAACAACTATTAAGTAAAATGCTATATTACCTATTAAATTTCCTCCAGAAATTTCTAAGGATTTAAACATAGAAAGAATCGCTTTTTTTACCATTGTTGCTACATAAACGCCTACTACAAAAATACCTAGCGCTGTTAATAATCTTGGTAAATAAGCGAAAAAACTAGTAATTCCATCAGAAACAGTAGTTAATTCAAATATACCAGCACCAGCCAAAACAAAAATTAAAATTAATAGCCATTTAAAAACTCCTAAAATTATCTTTGTTAATACTACGTTTACTGTAGAATTTCCAAAAATTTCTGTTTCGCTTAGTTTTTCAGACCATTCGTCTATTTTTGTTTTACTTAAAGCTTTTTTTACTATGTATAAAAAAAGTTTTATTAAAACCCAAGAAAGAATAACAAATCCAATAAAACCAGCTACTGTTGGTAATGTTGTAATAATATTATCTAATATAGCTCTAAATGGACCCAATAAATCGATTGTTAAAGTGGGGATAGTTTTCATAATTTTTACTTAAAAATATTAGTTAGTTGGTTTTATTTTTTGAATTCAATTTTCCACCAGAGAAAATATCACCTATTGTATTTGGGTATTTAACTACAAATAAATCGGCAATATCTATAGATAATTTAATCATATCTATATCATTAAGCACTTTAGATTTAATTCTTTGTGGTAACTCTTGGTTTTGTAGTATTTTTTTAAACGGATTTCCCATAATTATAATTCTTTATAGACTTTTACTACTTTTTCTTTTGCTCTTTTTACCCGCATCTTAATGGCACTTTCTCCTAATTTTAATAATGTTGCCATTTCTTTAATTGGCATATCATCTTGGTATTTCATTAGTAAAATCATTTTATCATTAGGGTCTATGATTTCCATGGCCTTTGCTAATTTTTCCGACTTTAACTCAAATAAAGTAGCATCTTCAATTTCATCAAAAGAATTCTCATCCTCCTTAATATTATCAGTTATAACAGTTATTTTTTCCTTTTTCTTATTAGAATTTCTTTGCACATAATTTACACAAAAATTATACGTAAAAGAATATAACCATGTAGAAAATTTAGAATTGCCTTTAAAAGTTCTTAATTTAATAAATAGTTTAATAAAAACATCATGTGTTAAATCTTGTGCTTCTTCTTTATTAATAGAAAAACCATAACATTTGTTATAAACAACAGAAGCATATCTATCATATAAAACAGCAAACAACTGACTATTATTTGTTGCTACTATTTCAAAAACAAGCTCCTCATCACTTAATTTAGTAGTATTTAAAGTTTTCAATGACTAAAAAAATTTCAATTTTGGTTATGTAATTATGACACATAATAAACGAATAGTCACAATTTTTTCTAAAAGACTAAAATACCTTTTGTTTTATTAAAAATAACCTTTTTTAAAATTTTTTGTAACATTTTACAAACAGCTTACGTATAAGTAAGTGTAGCAATTATAGTAATCCTTTAAAAAGTTATAGAGAATTAAATGAGACAACTTAAAATTACAAAACAGGTTACCAACAGAGAAACGGCATCCTTAGACAAATATTTACAAGAAATTGGTAAAGTAGATTTAATTACTGCC
>CAYWOM010000425.1:0-2172 GCA_964459905.1 uncultured Polaribacter sp.
TATTGTCTTTAGGTTTCTTTACAAACCCAGATCAAGCAGTTATTTGGCGTGGACCTATGGCATCTAAAGCCTTAAAACAACTAATTTTTGACGCAGATTGGGGCGAGTTAGATTTTCTTTTAATCGATTTACCACCAGGAACCGGAGATGTGCATTTATCAATTGTACAAGCATTGCCAATTAGTGGCGCAGTTGTGGTAAGTACACCACAAAATATCGCTTTGGCAGATGCTAAAAAAGGAGTTGCTATGTTTCAGCAAGAAAGCATTAATGTGCCTGTTTTAGGAATTATAGAAAACATGGCCTTTTTTACCCCAGAAGAGCTGCCAAACAATAAATATTATATTTTTGGGCAAGATGGCGCAAAAAATTTAGCAGCAGATATAAAAACACAGTTTTTAGGCGAAATTCCTTTAGTACAAAGTATTCGAGAAGCAGGTGATGTTGGGCATCCGGTTGCACTGCAAGAAGGCACTGTTTTAGAAAAAGCTTTTAAAGACATTACCAAAGAAATGCTTTCGCAATTATTAAAAAGAAACGCAAATTTACCACCAACAGAAGTAGTAAGAATAACAACTATGAGTGGTTGTAGCGCAGTAAAAAAATAAATTTATGACAGCAGAAGAAACATTAAATAATGTTGAAAAAGCGTTAGATGAAATTCGTCCTTTTTTAATGAGCGATGGCGGTAATATTAAGCTATTATCAATAGAAGATTTTATAGTAAGAGTTCAATTACAAGGCGCCTGCACTGGTTGTTCTGTAAATCAAATGACCTTAAAAAACGGTGTAGAAGCTACTATTAAAAAATATGCCCCACAAATAGAAGAAGTAATAAACGTAGCTTAAAATAATATATTTTTGGGCGTTCCCTAAAAAGGTCGGGCTTGGAGTTTATCTTGAGCGAAGTCGAAAGGCACTCGCTTTTTTTACTTGAAAAAAGTAAAAAAGAGCTCAAACAAATGCTTCAATCCCTAACGCGCTCACTAGAATGAAAAAAGACCTCACAGGTTTTCAAAACCTGTGAGGTCTAAATACATAAAGAAAATAAAAATGATTACAACAGATATTTTAATTATTGGCGCAGGTCCAACAGGATTATTTACTGTTTTTGAAGCAGGATTGTTAAAATTGCGTTGTCATTTAATAGATGCGTTGCCGCAAGCTGGCGGGCAATGTTCAGAGATTTATCCGAAGAAACCCATTTATGATATTCCGGCATATCCAGAAATTTTAGCAGGCGATTTAACCGATAAATTACTAGAGCAAATTAAACAATTCGAGCCCGGCTTTACCTTAGGCGAACGCGCAGAAACCATAGAAAAACAAGCAGACGAAACTTTTATAGTTACCACCAATAAAGGTACAAAACACCAGGCCAAAGTAGTGGCAATTGCTGGCGGATTGGGTTCTTTTGAGCCAAGGAAACCACCCATTCCTAACATTGCTAATTTTGAAGATAAGGGTGTGGAATATATTATTAGAGATCCTGAATTTTACAGAGATAAAAAAGTAGTTATTTCCGGTGGTGGAGATTCTGCTTTAGATTGGTCTATTTTTTTAACAGACGTAGCTTCTTCAGTAACTTTAATTCATAGAAGAAACGAATTTAGAGGCGCTTTAGATTCTGTAGATAAAGTACAAGAGTTAAAAGATGCAGGTAAAATTACTATGATAACGCCGGCAGAAGTTAAAGGAATTGTTGGTACAGATAAAGTAGAAGGTGTGTCTGTAATACAAAGTGGCGGCGAAGAATTTACCATAGATACAGATCATTTTATTCCACTTTTTGGTTTATCTCCTAAATTAGGACCTATTGCAAACTGGGGATTAGAAATAGAAAAAAATGCAATTAAAGTAAATAATGCCTTAGATTATCAGACTAATATTCCAGGAATTTATGCCATTGGCGATGTAAATACCTATCCAGGTAAATTAAAATTAATTTTGTGTGGTTTTCATGAAGCAACGTTAATGTGTCAAAGTGCATACAAACGTATTTTTCCAGACAAGAAATATGTAATGAAATACACAACGGTTGGTGGTGTAGATGGTTTTGATGGAACCAGAAAAGAAGCACCAAAAGCAGTGGTTAAGAAGATAGAATAAATCATAAATTGCATTGCAAGATAAGTTTGTCATTTCTGCAAAGGAAGGAATCTCACCAACTAA
>CAYWOM010000426.1:0-2149 GCA_964459905.1 uncultured Polaribacter sp.
AAAAAACAATTAAAAGCTCTTAAAAGTTACTTAAAACATCTAAAAGCACTTAAAGCCGGTAAAATTATAAACCAACCAATCTATTCTTTTGTAACACATAATAGAACAAAAGACACTGTAAAAACGCACCCAAGAAAGGTTGTAATAGTCGAAGGGATTTTAATTTTTAACAGCAAAGAATTGCGTGGTTTATTCGATATAAAAATATTTGTGCATGCAGATACAGACGAACGACTAATAAGAAGAGTTCGAAGAGATATTACTGAAAGAGGAAGAGACATTGACGAAGTATTAAACAGATATCAAGACACATTAAAACCTATGCATCAGCAATTTATAGAGCCTACAAAAAATTTTGCAGACATTATAATTCCTAATGACAGATACAATACAGTTGATGTAGATATTGTTAGAACCCCTGCTGCCATTCATCGATCTTAATTCGGTGCTTTTAGAATATCGCTCGCCAAAATCAGATATTTTATTAAAAAAAACAGCATCAGAAAAATCGAAAACCTCTTCATGAAAAGGTTGTGTAAAAATGGAAAGCATTTCATGAAACATTGCTCTAAAAAAAGTTAATTCTTCTTTACTATCGTCTTCTCTTAAAATTTCTAATTCATACATTTTTTCATCAAATAATGTATCATTAGAAAGCGTTTCTTTTCTTGCCAATACAAAATACGGATTGTAAAATTCTAAAGGAATTGTTTTCATACAACCAAAATCTAGGGCTACAAGTTTATTGTCTTCAGAAACTAAAAAATTTCCTGGATGTGGATCTGCATGTACCTTTTTTAAGTTATGAATTTGAAACATATAAAAGTCCCACAATGCTTGCCCAAGTGTGTTTGCTTTTTCTTGATTTGTATTGCTATTTGTAAATTCTGAAAGGTGAACGCCTTGCATCCAATCCATTGTAATTATCTGACTTGAAGATAATTTTTCGTAGTAATTGGGGAACTTTAAATTTGGAATGTCTTTACAAGCAGTTACAATTTCTTTGCTTTGTTTTACTTCTAAAATATAATCAGTTTCTTCTAGCAATTTGTCTTGAACTTCTAAAAAGTATTCATCAGACATTTTACCTTTCATGTTAAACATTCTAATTACAAAGGGTTTTAACAATGCTAAGTCAGATTTAATGCTGTCTGAAACACCTGGGTATTGAATTTTAACTGCTAATTTTTGTCCATCCTTCTCGGCTTTGTGAACCTGACCAATACTTGCTGCATTGTATGCTTTTAAATCAAAAGTGTTAAAAATTTCACTAGGAAATTTGCCAAAACTCTTTTTAAAGGTTTTAGAGACTAATGCTTCCGATAACGGTGGTACAGAAAATTGTGCTAAAGAAAACTTTTCTACGTATGCTCTTGGTAAAATACTTTTTTCCATACTTAACATTTGCGCCACTTTTAAAGGACTTCCTTTTAAGTCTTTTAAACTGTCGTAAATATCTTCTGCATTCGATTTGTTTAATTTTTCTCTTGCATTTTCTTCGGAATCTGTAATTTTATTACCGTAATATTTTAAGTAATTTACACCAACTTTTGCTCCAGTTGTAACTAGTTTAGAGGCGCGTTGCAATTTAGATATAGGTATTTTACTTGCTTTTTTCATTCTTATTTTTCGTTTTTTTGAAACTTTTCTTTATAAACAAACTTGCCCAAGTCTATTGCATTTTTTAGAAACTTATTTTCTAAAAACTCAAAACTTGTATTAATAGATTTTTCTATTAAAATATCTGTTTTTTCAAAAGAAGTAGAGGTGTCGTCTAGCCAAAATTTTATGGTTAAAAAAAGTTGAAACCAAGCAGATTCATTAACAAATTTTCTTTGTGCTTTTTCTAAACCATCTATTGGTAAAATGCTTTCAGAAATTTCTAAATCATTTACAAATAATACAAAGCTCTTTTTTAAATCAGAAAATATACTAAATGATTTTATTTTGTTTTCGCAACCTTTTAGTGCAATTACAATATATTCTCTATTTAAATTTAAGTTTTCGAAAAATGTAAAATAGAGACTTAAAAGCTTATTTTTTTTATCGAAAGTAAGAAACTCTTCACTTTCATTAAGTACTTCTAAAGAGTTATTAAAAAGTTCTTTAAAAATTGTTTTTTCAACTTTTTTTAAGGACTTAAAATGTG
>CAYWOM010000427.1:0-2148 GCA_964459905.1 uncultured Polaribacter sp.
CTATTTGGAGGCACAAGAGTAAAAAAATACAATTTACGAATAGATTCTTACGGAACCGTAGATGAATTAAACTCTTTTGTCGGTTTAATTAAAGACCAAGAAATATCGAACATTATTAAAGAGCCGTTGTTAAAAATTCAAAATGAATTATTTACTTTAGGTGCAATGTTGGCAACCCCACCAGAAAAAGAAACCTTAAAAAGTGGAAAAGAAAGATTGAATATTCCTAAAATAGATAAAAACTCCATTCTTTTTTTAGAAAATGAAATCGATAAAATGGAAGAAGAACTTCCGCAAATGACACATTTTATTTTACCTGGCGGGCATCAAGCAGTGTCATTCTGTCACGTTGCAAGATGCGTTTGTAGACGTGCAGAACGCCTTACTGTAGAATTAAACGACCAAGAAACCATTAATAATGACGTCTTAAAATACTTAAACCGACTTTCTGACTATCTTTTTGTGTTGGCACGAAAGTTGTCTAAAGATTTATCAGTAGAGGAAATCAAATGGATTCCTGAAAAAAAATAGTACGTTCTTTTTTTATCGATTTGAAGAAATTTAAAAAATTACTTTTTACTTAAACTATTGATTTTAAGTAAATAACAAAATTTAAATTTTACTTCACAGTAAATTTCTTAAAAAAGACTTGCATAATTGCGTAAAAAAATTATTTTTGCACAAAATTAAACATTAAGAAATGTATTGGACATTAGAATTAGCATCTTATTTAGCAGATGCACCTTGGCCAGCAACCAAAGACGAATTAATAGATTACGCTATTAGAACCGGATCTCCTCTAGAAGTAGTAGAAAACCTACAAGATATAGAAGACGAAGGCGATTCGTATGACTCTATTATTGAGATTTGGCCAGATTATCCGACCGAAGATGATTATCTTTGGAACGAAGATGAGTATTAAGCCTATAAAATTATACAAAAAAGTCTCTTTAGAGGCTTTTTTTTTGTTTTAGGTTTCAATAATAGTTTTATTAGCAATTAATAAAACTAGACATACAATTAAATAATACAGTTATTTTTTTAACTGAATAAAAAATATATAAATATGAGCATTTTAAACTCCGTAATTAAACTTTTTGTAGGCGACAAACAACAAAAAGATTTAAAAATTTTGCAACCAGTTGTAGAAGATGTAAAGAAATTTGAAGATGAAATTTCTAAACTTTCTAATGATGCTTTAAGAGCAAAAACTACTGAATTTAAAAATAGAATTACACAGGCAACAAAAGAGTTTCAAGACAAAATTAAAACTTTAGAAGAAGAAGCAAAAACAGCAGATATAGATAGACAAGAAGATATTTATACAGAAATAGACACTCTAAAAGATGATTCTTATAAAATTTCTGAAGAAACATTAACTACAATTATGCCGGAAGCTTTTGCGGTTGTAAAAGAAACGGCAAAACGCTTTGTAGAAAATAAAGAAATAGCAGTTACTGCAACTGCTTTTGATAGAGAATTATCTGGCGAAAGAGAGCATATTACTTTAGAGGGAGACAAAGCTTTTTGGGCAAACTCTTGGGATGCAGCAGGTAAACCTGTTACTTGGGATATGGTACATTATGATGTGCAATTAATTGGTGGTTCTGTATTGCACCAAGGTAAAATTGCAGAAATGATGACAGGTGAAGGAAAAACACTAGTTTCTACGTTACCAGTATACTTAAATGCCTTAACCGGTAATGGTGTACATTTAGTAACCGTAAATGATTATTTAGCAAAACGTGATAAAGCTTGGATGGGACCAATTTTTGAGTTTCACGGATTTTCTACCGATTGTATCGATTATCATCAACCAAATTCTGATGCGCGAAGAAAAGCCTATAACGCAGACATTACCTACGGAACAAATAACGAATTTGGTTTCGATTATTTGCGCGATAATATGGCAAGCTCTAAAGACGATTTAGTACAACGTGCACCAAATTATGCAATTATAGATGAAGTAGATTCTGTTTTAATTGATGACGCTAGAACGCCTTTAATTATATCGGGTCCAGTACCGCAAGGAGATAGACACGAGTTTAATGAATTAAAGCCCTTGGTAAACGATTTAGTTGGTATACAAAGTAAACCAAACAACAAACAACTACCTGATTATAGAGCCTCTCCAGATTTTTTGTTGGA
>CAYWOM010000428.1:0-2133 GCA_964459905.1 uncultured Polaribacter sp.
AATTCTTTACAAGAAAATATCTTCAAAAATAAAAATTGGGGTACAGCAACCGTTAGAAAAGATACACTAGTAGACTTAAAAGATAAAAAAGTACATTTGTTAGCAGCATTAAATGATGTAGATATTTTTGAAGATATTGAGCATCATGATGCGTTTCAACACTTTTTTTGAAAAATAAAAATTACGCACAAGTAGACTAAAGATACTAAAATAGATTTATTAGAAGTGAATTAAAGTAGATATGAAGAAACAACAATTACAAGAAACCATCGATTTTTTAAAATCAAACGGAATTACAAACCCGGAAGTAGGTATTGTTTTAGGTACTGGTTTGGGTAAATTGGTTGACGAAATTTCTATTGAAAAAGAAATTGCGTATGCAGACATTCCAAATTTTCCGATGGCAACTGTAGAGTTTCATTCGGGTAAATTAATTTATGGTCTATTATCTGGTAAAAAGGTAGTGGTTATGGCTGGTAGATTTCATTTGTATGAAGGTTATAATCCTTGGGAAGTTACCTACGGAATTAGAACCATGCATGGTTTAGGAATTAAAAATCTATTAGTTTCTAATGCTGCAGGTGCTATTAATTTAACCTATAAAAAAGGCGATTTAATGCTCATTGAAGATCATATTAATTTACAAGGCAGCTCTCCTTTGGCATTTAAAGGAGCCAATGATTTTGGTACTATTTTTGCCGATATGTTAACACCTTATTCAAAAGAATTAAATGCTAAAATTATTAAAATTGCTTTAAAAGAAGACATTTTATTACACCAAGGAATTTACACGAGTGTTTTGGGGCCGCAATTAGAAACCAGAGCAGAATACAGAATGTTACAAATTTTAGAAACCGATGCAGTTGGCATGAGTACTGTGCCAGAAGTTATTGTTGCCAAACAACTTAATTTGCCTTGTGCGGCAATTTCTGTGTTAACAGATGAATGTGATCCTAAAAATTTACAGCCGGTAAATATTGCAGAAATTATTGCCATTGCAGGTAAAGCAGAGCCAAAGATGATAACGCTTTTCAAAGAAGTTATTAAGGTCATCTAAATAAGAAATGAACAAGTACCTAAACGTCATAAAAAACTCTTATTCTGATTATTGGAATTACATAAAACAAAGTGTTTTTATGGAGTTAAACTGGGAAAATTATTTCTACGGTTTACTTATAATTTCAATAACTGTTTGGGGTTTAGAAGCTATTTTTCCTTGGCGAAAAAATCAATTTTTATTTAGAAAAGACTTCTGGTTAGACAGCTTTTATATGTTCTTTAATTTCTTTTTATTAAATTTAATTGTTTTAATTGCCTTGTCTAACACAGCTGCTGAATTTTTTAATGATGTTCTTAAATTTGTAGGTTTATCAATTGAAAGTTTTAAATTATTAGAAATTAATTCTTTGCCTTTTTTTACAAGAATTATTATCTTTTTTATTGTGGTTGATTTTACACAATGGTGGACACATAGGTTACTACATCGATTTGAGTTTTTATGGAATTTTCACAAAGTACATCACTCTGTAAAAGAAATGGGTTTTGCGGCACACTTGCGTTATCATTGGATGGAACCCGTGGTTTATAATTCTTTAAGATATATTCCGTTGGCAATTATTGGTGGCTTTACAGCACAAGATATTGCAGCTGTTCACTTTTTTAATATTACAATTGGGCACTTAAATCATGCAAATATTAATTGGGATTATGGTTGGTTAAAATATATTTTAAACAATCCTAAAATGCATATTTGGCATCATTCTAAAGCATTGCCAGAAGAAAGAAAATATGGTGTAAATTTTGGTTTAACCCTAAGTATTTGGGACTATCTTTTTAAAACCAATTACATACCGTATTCTGGGCGAGATATCGAGTTAGGATTTAATGGCGATGAAAATTTTCCGAAAGGATTTATACAGCAAGAAATGTATCCTTTAGGTAAAAAATAGTATTTTTTTTTGCGGTTTAAAAATCTATTAAAAGAGATTCTTCTTCTAACGTTTTAAGAAAGGCATTCGGTTTGTATATATTAGGTATTCCTACCTTTTTCATTGGGATATAAATCTGGTAAATTATCACTTTGAAAACATGCTTTTGTATCGATATTTATTCCTGTAATTCGTCCTTTAAAAG
>CAYWOM010000429.1:0-2132 GCA_964459905.1 uncultured Polaribacter sp.
TGCATAAATTGGTGGTAAAAATTTTAATGGGGCTACGTTAAAACCTAATTTTTTTAAATTAACAAGAAACAAACCTGCAACTGCTAAAGGAATTACAATTGATAAAGCGGTAATTATTTTCTTATATTTTATTTCTTGGGATAAATTACTCATTTAATAGAATTTTTATATCTTCTTTTAACTCTTTTATTTGATCTGGAAATGTTTGCTCTTTTAAAGCTCTGTAATACATAATTGGGTTTCCATATTTATCTTTTCTAGAACGAATAAATCCGTTTTTATCGACTAGGGCAAACAAGCCAGAATGTTCGAACCCCCCGTGGTCTTGGTCTCCTTTTCCTGCATATAATTTAAAGCCTTTGTTTGATAATTCTGAAACAACTTCATAAGATTTACCTGTAAGCAAATGCCAATTTAAATGTGTTACACCTGTATTTTCTGCATATTCTTTTAATATTTGTGGCGTATCTATTTCTGGTGTAATTGAGATAGAAGCAATTCCGAAGTTTTTATTTTTTGAAAATTCATCTTGGATCGAAACCATTTTTTGGTTCATTATCGGACAAATAGTTGGGCAAGTAGAAAAGAAAAACTCGGCAACATATACTTTACCTTGGTAAGTTTTGTTAGTAATTATTTTGTTATTTTGATTTGTAAATTCGAAATCTGGAACTTTATTAAATTTAAATAAAGCGTCTATTTGCAGCTTTTTTTTATCAACTTTATTTAATCTATCTTCTTGCACAAGGTCGTTTTCATTTACACGTCTGTCTAAATTTCTAACAACGTAAATCCCAAATAAAAGTATTATAAAGGAAACACCTACATACGAGTATTTTTTATTCATAACCCTACTTCTTTTCTATCTGCTTTATTTTCATTTTTGTTTTTAAAAGCTGCGTAGTACTCGTAAAAAAGCACCTTTATGTCATCTTTCATTTTGGCATTTAACTCAGAAACAGAGCGCATGTTATAACCAAAAAGTTTACCATTTTTGCTGTCGCTATCTGTAGTTCTTCCTCTTAAATAACCGTTTTTATCTATTAAAAAGGCGTTTGCACTAAATAAATTAGAGAGGCTGTCTGTTGTATTAAAACTAGCATGTAAAGCTTTTATATTTTCTAAAGAACCTGCACTAAATTTCCATTGTACCATATCTGTAAATGCGCCAATTTCTTTTTTAAGCTCTTGGGCTTCTTTTTCTTTTCCTTCTGGATAAATAGCTATGATTTGAAACCGCTTATATTCTATAAATTTTTTATAAATTTTTTCATTTAAATTAAACAAACCTCCTTTGTTTTTGTTTATTTCGTTGCCTAAAAAACAAACAATAGTAACATTATCTTTAAAGGTTTTTGTTGTATCTACTGTTGAAACATCTATAACAGTGTTAGCAAGCACTGGTAGCTTAGAAAAATTATTTTTACCCGTAGAAAGTAATAGGAAACAAATTAATGGAAAAATAAAAAGTAAGAATAAAACAACTCTTTTTTTAGTGAAGAATTTCATGTGTCTGTTTTTAAATCGCTTTTAAAGTCCTAAGACAAACTCAGAATAAAGCAAATTTTATCTATAAAAAAAGGTGGTTAAAACCACCTCATATTTTTAAATTACCATTTTACAAGTGGCGCTAAGGTGCTATGTAAATAGCCTCCTTCTATTAAAAGCAGCGTAACCAGGTAAGAGATTAGAAAAATTGTAGTCCAAACTGCGGCTCTTCTAAACCATTTTTTTTCTCCCTCCATGTGCATAAAAGCCCAAGTAATATAATATGCTTTAAGTAATGTTAAAATAATAAAAATCCAGTTTAACGGGCTAGTTCCAAAAAAACTAGTAAGGTGTAAAACATCTGGTTTATAAATTCCTAAAACAACTTCTACTATAGTAATTATAGACAGTAATGCAAATACTATCCAGATTCTTTTTAAATTTGATTCGTGTGCGTGTGCCATTTTGTGTGTGCTATTTTATAAATTAAACTAAGTAGAAAAAGGTAAATACAAATACCCAAACTAAATCTACAAAGTGCCAATACAGTCCTACTTTTTCTACCATTTCATAATGCCCTCTACGTTCATAAGTACCTAGAATAACATTAAAGAAAATAATGATATTGATTATAATTCCGGAAA
>CAYWOM010000430.1:0-2132 GCA_964459905.1 uncultured Polaribacter sp.
CAACAAAATTTAAACTATTAAAACTTATTACATTATTGTAAATAACACTACTACTTTTAATAGTTTAAATTTTGTTGCATCTAATTTTAGTAAAATTAATAGAAACTTTGATAAAAGTAAGGCAAGTAAAAATTTAACATCTAATAAGGTAAAGAGTCTTACGTTTTTTTATACCGGTTTTGGTGATGCTTTAAGTTCAGTTCTTTTTACATCTTTGTTTAAAAAAACGCCTTATGAGATTGTTGTTTTAAATAGTAATAGGTATGAGTTAAAAATAGATTTTTATCTTTTATTTTTCTTTGCTGTTAGTATTATTGGAATTTTTAGTTCTCTTGTTTTAAACCTAAGAAAAATTGGAGATAGAAAAGCTAAACTATTAATAGGATTGTTTCTTTTATTTCATTCTTTATTTATTATAGAGTTGTGTTTAAACTTAACCGATTACAGCTTAAAATTTTCTGTAATTTTTTTAATGACCCTTTCTGTAGCTTTTTTATCAGGACCAATTATTTACCTGTATTTTAAAAGAATTACCAATAACCTAACATCAAAATATATAGATGCCTTACATTTTTTACCAACCATAATTTTAGTTTTATATTTCTCTCCATATTTTTTTATGCCCTTAGAAAAGACCTTTAAAGTATTGTTAAATAGAGAGCTTTTAGACTACTTTAACTTATTGTTTACTATAATAATTCTTAAAGCTATCTCTTTATTTAGCTATAGCTTTTTGGTGTTTAAATTATGTAGAAATGAAAAAAAAGTGAATAATGATATAAATGCTTTAAATTATAAAAAACATTTAGCAACCTTATATTTTATGTATGCTTGTTTGCATTTTGTGTCTGTTTTTTTTAAAGTACCCTTTAATTTTATCTACCTTCAAATATTTAGCCTATCTACCCTAGTGCTTTATATTTCTTTTGTATCCTTTTTAAAATCAATAATTTTTACTAGAAGCTATACGTATGTAATTAATAATAATAGCAAATATCTAAATTCTGGTTTAACAGAAAGTTTCTCATTAGAGTTAAAAGAGCAGTTATTGCTATTATTTACTAGAGATAAAGTGTACAAAGAAAATAAATTAAATTTAGATATACTTTCCGTGAAACTAAATACCACAAGACATAATGTTTCTCAAGTTATTAATGAACACTTTAATCTAAATTTCTTTAAGTTAGTTAATAAATATAGGATTGAAGAAGCGATAGCTATATTTAAAAATACTGATAATTTAGATATTAAAATTATAGATGTAGCTTATGATGTGGGCTTTAACAATAAAGTTACTTTTAATAAAGCTTTTAAAGCACAAACCTCATTTACGCCTAGTCAGTTCATTAAAGAATTAAGGCTACATCGTTAATTTTTAACTTTTAAAAGCAAGTAAAACTTTGTCGGAAAGGTTAATCTTTATAGGTATTAACTACCTTTTTTTATTTTTATACTTCATTTGAAGTAGTATTTGAATTAATAGGCAGTATTAATATTTTCCTTTTAAATTCCAAATAAACTTTGTCTTTTGATTGGTGTTTATAATACTGCTTTTTTTCATTTATTAAATCTTAATTCAATTGTTTAATTAAAAATTTATTTTATGAGTGTAAAAAAATACCTATTCTTAATGCTATCATTTATTAGTATTACATTATTTACGCAAGAGAATATTATTTCTGGAACAGTTTCAGATAATACTGGGGCTTTGCCAGGAGTTAGCATTATAATTAAAGGAACCAGCGTAGGAACTGAATCCGATTTTGACGGAAAATATAAAATTTCTGCCACTATTGGTAATGTTTTAGTTTTTAGATATTTAGGTTATAAAATAGAGGAAAGAACAATTGGTAGCCTTAATGTTATTAATATTACAATGGTAGAAGACAGTAGTGTCTTAGATGAAATAGTTGTTATAGCGTATGGTACCTCTAGTAAAGAAGCAATAACTGGTTCTATAACCCAAATAAAGTCTGATGATATTGGCAAGCGCCCCGTTGCAAATATTTCACAAGTATTAGAAGGTTCTTCGCCAGGTATTTTAGTAACTAGCCCTTCTGGGCAACCTGGTTCTGGGCAAGGTATTAGAATTAGAGGTTTTGGCTCTTTTACATCCTCAAATGAACCGCTTT
>CAYWOM010000431.1:0-2128 GCA_964459905.1 uncultured Polaribacter sp.
TTTATTAACCAGAGTGGTGTAAATCTATTATACAAAAACTCCAAAGATTTTTAATCTTTGGAGTCTTTTGGTATTGTTGTATTGTTTATTTTGAATAAAAGATTTACTTGTTAATAGCTAATTTAGCATCTTGTTTCCTTATATTTACAGTAACTAGTGCATTGTTCTTATAGCTAATTTCTTTTAAAGACTCTTTAGTCCATACATACCACTTGCCAACTTTTTTTCCGTTATTATAATACGCTAATTGAGTTTTATTTCCTTTGCTATCAAAACGAGTCCATTCTCCTGTTAATTTTTTATTTTTAAAATAACCTTGCGTTTTAATCGCACCATCATCAAAATAATACGTGGCTTTTACCAAATCTGCTTCCGCTACAAAAGTGGGTTGTTTATCTTGAGAATATGCTATAGACCCTACTAAAAGGATGCAAATTACTATTAAATTTTTCATAATCTTGATTTTTTAATTAACATTAGAGTTACAAATATATTAATATTGTTACAATTAAAAAACATTTTGATAACATTAATTTAACATTGCAATTAATTACAAACTAATACTAAAGAAAAATCTTATATTTACTTCTTATAAACTTAATAAAAAATTAATATTATGGCAGTTATGAAAGTTATTGAAGTGTTGGCAAATTCAGAGAAAAGCTGGGAAGATGCTACAAAAAAGGCAGTAAAACAGGCAGCTAAATCGGTAAATAACATTAAATCTGTGTTTGTACAATCGCAAAGTGCTGTTGTTAATGGAGATGAAGTTGCTGAATTTAGAGTGAACTTAAAAATTACTTTTGAAGTAAATTAAAACGATATTACTAACTACTTTAGTAGCGGTTTAATGCAAACCTGTTAAATCGCTTTTTTATTTAAAATAACTGTATGCATACTATACAAATAATATTTATAGCTTTGGTTGCCTTAATTCATCTATATATTGTATACTTAGAAATGGTGCTTTGGACCACAAATAAAGGCATAAAAACATTTGGTTTAAAGAATAAAGAATTTGCAGAAGAAACAAAAGTTCTGGCAGCAAATCAAGGACTGTATAATGGCTTTTTAGCTGCTGGTTTAATTTGGTCTTTACTAATTAAGAACAAAGATATAGCCCTGTTCTTTTTTATTTGTGTTTTAATTGCTGGTATCTATGGCGCGTATTCCACAAAGAAAAAAAGCATTTTATACATACAGGCTATTCCAGCATTTTTAGGCATAATAACACTCTTATTTTTATAATAATATTACTCTATTTTTTTTACATAATCAATTATTAAACTATTATTTTTGCAGTTCAAAAATTTAAAATAAAAATTTATTATGGAACAATATATTGACAAGATTAAAACATTACTTTTAGAGTATACACCTAGTGTTTTAACAGCCTTGGCTATTTTAATTATTGGGTTGTTAGTAATTAGTGTAATTACTAAAATTGCCAATAAAATAATGATAAAAAGAGGGGTAGATCTTACACTTCAAAATTTTTTAGGCAACTTAATTGGATGGGCATTAAAAATATTATTATTTGTAACTGTTGTCTCTAAATTAGGCATAGCTACTACTTCTTTTGTAGCTATTATTGGTGCTGCTGGTTTAGCAATTGGTTTAGCACTGCAAGGTTCTCTTGCTAATTTTGCTGGTGGTGTTTTAATAATGGTCTTTAAACCCTTTAAAATAGGTGATTTAATTGAAGCTCAAGGAGAAATTGGTGTTGTAAAAGAAATTGAAATCTTTACCACTAAAATAACAGGCTTAAGTAATAAAGAAATTATTATTCCTAATGGATCTTTATCTAACGGTAATATTTTAAATTATACTACGGAAGGAACTCGTAGAGTAGATTTAACTTTTGGAGTTTCTTATGATGCAGACATTAAACAAACAAAAGAAGTTTTAATGAATGTTTTAACATCGCACCCTAAAGTTTTAAAAACTCCTGCTCCTGCTGTTACTGTTGCAGAATTGGCAGATAGCTCTGTAAATTTTGCAGTAAGACCTTGGTGTAATACAGATGATTATTGGACGGTTTATTTTGATGTAACCGAAAACACAAAAATAGCTTTAGATAAAGCTGGTATAGAAATTCCTTATCCTCATCAAGTAGAAATTAAAAAGT
>CAYWOM010000432.1:0-2124 GCA_964459905.1 uncultured Polaribacter sp.
CTTAATCCACTAGCACTTGCAGAAACATCTTTATCTCCAACACCTGGTAAAGAAATAGAGATAGGATTGTCTAACCCCCTATAAACCACATTCATTTTATCAGCAGAAATTACGGCTTCATCTGGTTCTGCAATTACAGAATATTTACTTTCAAATTCTACAGGAACTTGTTCTCCCTTTTCTGTAAAATAAATAGTACCTTTTATCTTTCTTTCACCAATATTACCTGCAGGCATGTCTATAACAACTTGTCCGTCTTTTACACTTTTTGTTGCATCGGCACCATTTAAAATAACTTTATTAGGCACTAAAGTTGCGTCATAACGCCCAAGAACTACTTGTCCTTTTACTCTTTCTCCAGCAAAATAGGCAGATTTATCTAATCTAACAATACCCTGATAATTATTTAAAGACAAAGCTTCATCCATTTTACCCCCTAATAAAGAGGTAACAATGTCACTTTCAGTATTTTTAATATCCGCTTGAATTTGCGATAAATTAGTTAAAGAAGCAACCAACGGAAAACCTTTATAATGATATTCTAACCAAGGAATTTTTTTTCCATCACGGTTTGTTTCAATTTCAGTTTGAAAACGTTTATCTAAAGTTGCCACAAATCTAGTTGCATCTGTACCTAAAGCCGTTTTTATGTTAGTATTATAACTATTTACTTTGTCTACAAACTCTTTCCCTTCAGGCTTAAAACCGTCTCCTTTAAAAAAATATTCATCTAAAAAAGCTGTTTTATCCATAGATTCGTAAGCTGTTTTATCTTCTAAATCTAAAGTCATTTTATCTTTTAAATCTGTTATGTAATTATAAAAATCAGATGAATAAGATTTAACTTTATCTGCCTTTACTTTTAAAGGGCCAAATTTTTCTTTTTGTTCTGATGCTTTTGTTGCTAAATTTGCATACGCAGCATTATTCTTAGCTGTAGTAGATATGTTGTTATCTACTAATTTCTCATTCATAAACCCAAATGCAGACAATACTTCTTTACTCATATTCATTGCCAACATAGCAATAAATACAAGATACATTAGGTTAATCATTTTCTGCCTTGCGGACATTTTTCCTCCTGCCATTTAATTAGTTTTTTTTTAGTTAAAATTTATTTTTATTGAACTAATTATTATTTAGACATTGCAGAAAGCATACCACCATAAACTCCGTTTAAAGAAGATAAATTTTTTGCTAAAGACTCCATTTGTTCTTTTAATTTTTCTGTATTTTCTACAACTGCTGTATTTAATTCAGATTGTTTGGTAGCGTTTTCTACTTGAACTTTGTAAACGTTATTTAAAGACTCCATTTTAACAGCAGCTAAAGACATTTGTTCGTTGTATTTATTTGTTGATGAAATAGATTCTGATGCTGCAGACAATCCTTCGGCAGCTCCTTGAAAGTTCTTCATACTACTTCCTAAACTTTCCATTAAGCTAGAGTCAATTTTAGCATTTGCTAATAAATTATCTAATTTTTGAGATAACAAACCTTCTGCTCCTGCTTCTTTTTCTGCAGTAAAACTATCTTCTCCTAATTCTGGGTATACTTTAGACCAATCTAAATCTTCATCTGGCGTATCAAAAGCAGATATAGCAAATACTAATGCCTCTACAACCAAACCAATTGTTAACATTAAACCACCTGTTAGTGGTCCAATAGAAAAGTGTTGAATTTTAAACAATGCACCAATAATTACTACCGCTGCTCCCATTCCGTATACGAAATTCATTATTTTTTTGTAAGATCTTGACTGTGCCATAATTTTTTTTGAATTTTGTTTTTTTTTATTTGTTAGTTGTACCAATATAGTTTTGTACGGTTCTAAAACCTATATAACTTCTTGCTGTGTCAGCATATTCGTAATCTCTTGAACCAACTTCTAGAAAATATGCAACATCTTTCCAAGAACCTCCACGTACAATTTTACTTTTATTCTCTCTATCTTCTACATTTGGGTTCATTGTAGAAGCCATATAATATGAAGATAAATTGTATGCTGTATTTGTCCATTCAGAAACGTTTCCAGCCATATTATATAACCCGTAATCATTTGCATTAAAAGACTTTGCTTCCATAGTATACAAAGCACCATCTACTGCATAGTTACCTCTTACT
>CAYWOM010000433.1:0-2101 GCA_964459905.1 uncultured Polaribacter sp.
ATATTTCTTGGTCTTTAATTAAACCTATATAAGAGTTTAATTCATCTACGGTTCCATAAGAGTCTATTCGTAAATTGTATTTTTTTACTCTTGTTCCTCCAAATAGAGCAGTAGTTCCTGCATCGCCAGTTTTAGTATATATTTTCATTTTTATTTTGTTGCAAATTTTATTGTATCAAAGTTACAATGTTTAAATTGTATTATCTGGATTTAGCTGAGTTAAACAATTACAAAAATAAGCGAGTACATAATTTTTAAACTCTAATTTTAAAATCTTCTTTAGCTTGTTCTTTTCTAAAGAAAATAATACCAAAATGAAAAACATCTACAGTTAATGTAACTTCTGTATTGTTTTTTATTTCAGCCCAAGTTTCTTGCATTTCTTTGTTAGAATAAATAGCATTAAAAACCCAAACAGAATTATTTTGCTTTGTTTGTAAGCAGGTTTTAAAATGTACTAAAGTTGTCTCTTTTGTCTTGTTATCATCAAAATATATAAAATCTATTTTTTTTGAAGTTGGTATATTTTTAACCGATTTATCTGTTTTTATAAGGGTAGAATTTAGTTGTTTAAGTGCTAATAAAAATGGATCTAAATTTTTACTATTACTTAAAACTAAAGCAGTTTTAGGTGTAAAATAATTAATTAAATCAATTAGTAATTTAGTTTTTTTATTAGCAATTACTTCTAAAGAGCGCTTCTTTTTTTTATAAAAACATTTGGTAACTAAACTGTAAACAAAAGGAGAATGTACACCGTGCTGATTGCTTGATTTTAATAAAAATTTTAAATATTTCAACGTAGTGTTTCTAACTAAATTAGTTGCAAATTTATAATTATCTAGTTAAAGTAAAGTGCTAAATATCGATTTTTATTGAAAGATTAAATTGTATTGACAATGATTCTTTAAAATTCAGTATTCTTAAGGACAGGCAATGCTTTAGTTGTATTAATTGCGGTTTTTTAGGTTATTGAAATTTGGAGGTACGTGTTGGGTGTTACGTTTATAAATCTCAAAAAATAGTTTTACCAAAAGAAGTTTTAGTTGTCAGTAGTATTGCTTACATATAAAATATATTGAGATTTTATTTATTTGTAAGCAGTATATAAAACAACTAATTTTTCAGCTCTTAAAGGTGTGGGATTACCAACTGTACTGTAATCAATATCAATATTAAAACCTGTAGCTGTAAAAGAATCAAGTTCGCCTTCAATTACGCCCAAGTTATCTCCGTTTTGATTACCAAATCTTACGCCAATACAACGACGATCATCAGAAAACCAACCAATATCATTAATAGAGTTACCATTACCGCCAACATAAATTACTTGTTGTACTAATGTTCCTGTAGAAATATTTGCAAACCCATTCATTGTTCCAAATGAATTAATTACAGTATTCGAATTATTATTTGGATTATCACCATTACTTCTTATAGAATCTACATTAGCATGTGCTACAAATGTAACTTGACTTGGTTGAAAAGGAATACCCGTTACTTGAATAATGTTGCTTCCGGCATTATAATCTACGATAAAATAACCTGTATATACATTAGATTTTTTTTCTACATTTAACCAATTATCACCGTCATAAATCTTTGTTTCATTTGGTGTGAAATTAGAATCATACCAAACATCGCCTTCTAAAGCATTTACTGGCTCGGTGCTAGAAGTTGTAACATGGTTATTTTTAAATTTTTGTATCGTTCCTTTATTGTCTATAACTCTAATTTCTTGTGCTGTGAGTTGGTAGTTGGAAAGAAAAAAAAGAATTATAAGAAACTTATAAAGTAGTATTTTATACATTTTTCATTTTTGTTTAACGTGTATTTTATAAGGGTATCGCATTAAAATTTATTTAAAGGCTCCAAAATGTCATGGCATTTTCTTCTATATCTTGGTAAAGATTAAAGGCTATATCTGTTTTGTACATAATTAACTCCATAAAACCAGTGGTGGCATATGAACTGGAGCCGTTGTTACTGCCAATGCCAAAATCATTTGTAGTGGCGCAGGGGTTCAAGTTAAAATTACCGTTCACACGATTATTACCGGACTCTCTCATAATTACATTGGTAGTTGTTTTTACAAAGGTGT
>CAYWOM010000434.1:0-2094 GCA_964459905.1 uncultured Polaribacter sp.
GGATTCAATTTTGCCTTTATTGGCGATCATTTCGATTATCATACAGCACAAGATTCTTATGCCCGTTTAGATAAAGAAACCTTATTACATCAGGCAGATTATTTAACAACTTCTTTAAATTATTTTGCGAATTCTAATTTATCAGACCTAGATTCAAATGAAGACTTTGTCTACGTAAATTTTCCGTTTATAAAATTAGCAACCTATCCTTTTTCTTGGGTTTTACCCCTATTAATGATTGCTGCTATTCTTTTTTTAGTATTACTTTTTTTCGGATTTTCTTTAAATAAAATTACTTTAAAAGGCGCTTTTAAAGGGTTTTTACCCTTTGTAATTTCATTGCTTTTATGTGGCGGTGTTTCTTTTGGTTTGTGGCAATTATTATTAATTATTCATCCACAATACACAGATATTTTACACGGTTTTACCTATAATGGATACACTTATATTAGCGCATTTGTTTTTCTAAACCTTTGGTTGTTATTTAAAGTTTACAAGTACTTTTTAAAACAAGAGAAAACCACAGACTTATTAATAGCCCCCATTTTTATTTGGTTAATAATTAACATTTTTATTAGTATTTATTTAAAAGGTGCTGGCTTTTTTATTATTCCTGTTTTTTGTGCTTTATTGATTTTGGCAATTGCTGTTTTTTTAAATTTAGAAGAAAAAGCAAAACGGATATTATTTACAATTATATCCATACCAACGTTGTATATTTTTGCTCCCATGGTAAAAATGTTTCCGGTTGGTTTAGGTTTAAAAATTTTGTTTGTAAGCGGTATTATAATTGCGTTGATTTTTGGGTTGATGATCATCACCTTTTATCAAAAAAAATCTTTTTGGATGCAAAAAACAGTAGGTTATTTAGCGTTTATATTCTTTGGAATTGCAACCTATAATAGTGGTTTTTCTGTAGATAGAAAGAAACCAAACAGCCTTGTTTATATTCAGAATTCTGATGATAAAACAGCCTATTTCGGAACATATAACACTACTTTAGACTCCTATACAAAACAAATTTTTGATAAAAATGCTACCAAAGGAAGTCTTGTTACTGCAGAAACCAAAAGCAAATACAATACGCATTTTAAATATCATAAAAAAACAACTTATAAAGCCATTTCATCATCAGAAATAACACTAGAAATAGATACTATAATTGGTGATAAACGTTTTTTAGAAATTGAAATTACACAATTAAAAAAAATAAATAAATTAGAATTTACTACAAAAAACGAACTTAAGATATATCAATTTAAAGTAAATGATGTGTTGGTAAATGATGGCAAATTGTATCGTGTAAAAAATGGCACTTTTTTAGTTTATCATTTAGGAAATGAAGACCAACAAGTAACCCTTTCTTTTGCCATAAATAAAGCTGATAATTTAAACGTTATTCTAAATGAAATTTCTTACGATTTACTGAGTAATTCTAACTTTTTAATAACCCCAAGAACAGCAGCAATGATGCCGATGCCTTTTGTAACTAATGATGCTATTATTATTACTAAAAAATTAGACTTATAAACTTTAGCCTAAATTGCTTAGTAAGTGAAAATCAATGAAAATATTTTTTAAAATTCTTTGTATTTACTCTTTAAAAATAGTGCTAAAAAAAAGCATCCTAAATTTTAGGATGCTTTTTTTAATCATTTATAAATAACTTTTACTCTATTTCAGAAACACGTAATGTATTTACCATACCTTTTGCTTCTACAGGCATAGAGGTTAGGTTAATCATTAAATCGCCTTCTGCTACGTATCCTTTTTCTTTAGAAAGGTTATTAATATCTACTACAGTATCATCTGTGCTTAAATTTTTATCATAATAAAAAGCTCTTACACCCCAAAGTAAGTTTAGTTTTCCTAAAATTCTTTTTTCTGATGAAAATGCTAATATTTTAGATTGTGGCCTCCAAGCTGAAATCTGAAAAGCGGTATAACCACTATTTGTTAATGTAGAAATTGCTGTTGCATCTATATCATTTGCCATTAATGCTGCGTGATGACATACCGATTTTGTAATAAAACGATTGGTTCTAATATGTGGTGCTTCATGTGGTACTTTAATCATTCTAGAGTTTTCTACAC
>CAYWOM010000435.1:0-2091 GCA_964459905.1 uncultured Polaribacter sp.
CTCTTTTTAATCTAACAAACCTTTTTTTTAATCTTTTTTTAAATCTTTTTTTTATAAATTTTAAACCATTGAAAAACATAGATTTAAAGTGCTATATTGTTTGAAACTTTTTACCTGAAAAGGAAATGAACAGGATTGTATTGAGTTTTAATTCTTAAAAACACTTTATAAATCTCTTTATATAAAAATAAGGTTAGTGACTTGTGCAGCAAATAAACTTGCTTTTAATTAATAAATGCTTTTAAAAATACAACAAATCTACATCGATAGTCTTTTTTAATCTAAAAACGGCTTGTAAATAATGTAATAAAACTTATTGAAATGGAAGGGTTAGGGATTGTAGCAATTGTTTGAGCTCTTTTGTGAAGTATGAACAAAAAGCGAGTGCGAAAAGCCCGACCGCGGTTTTTTGCGCGGGAACACCCTAAAAAAATTATTTTTTCTTCTTGCGGTTATTCTTCTTTTTGATCTTTGCGAACATCAACTTGTATTCTTCTACATTGATTTGTGCTTTTCTTTTTGCTATAATTTCAGGAAAATTGAAGTTGAGTTTTGATTGTTGAACCTGTAATTTATCTTCTTGAAATGCTCTTTGTAGGATATCTTCTATTAAAAAATCTTCGTTTACAGTTTCTGGATGGTATTCTTTTTTTAAAGAAAGCTTAAAAACATTGGCAGTGGTATTGTACCAAAACGCTTTCCAACCGCTTCTTAATACCTTTATATTATTGAAGGCTGTTTTGCCGGTTTGACGATGAATTAACTTAATTAAAATGCGGCCTTCTGTAGTGGTCATTTTTTTAATTTGTGCTGTAAACTGTCCTTCTATATATTTTTGGACTTGTTTTGTATATTTTTTACGTTTTCTTTTGGACTTAATTCTTTGCAATCTAATGTTTAGAGAGTCTAATCTTTTAGACGCCAATTGCGCAAAAGGATAGGCTTTAAAAACTTTTCTACGAAACCAAAAGTAATACCGAACGTCTTCTCTTGAGTTGAATTTTTGCTTTGGTATGATTGAAAATTCATTTAAATGAATAGTTACTGAGTCTCCTGGTTTTACCAAAATGTAGTCTTCTAAGTCTTTTGGCAAAGAATCTACTTCTCTTTTTTGCGCAAAAGTGATAAAAGTAATACCTATTATATATATGTATAAAAAATTTTTCAAGTTTTGAATTATTTTAACAGATAGACTTAATTATTTGTTAGTTTAAAAGATGTTATGATTGCTACATTTAGAGACCAAACTTACTTTTTAACGAATCTTATCTATAAAATCTTGTTCAGAAATAATTATTATTCCTAAATCTTGGGCTTTTATTAGTTTTGATGGACCCATATTATCGCCAGCAACAATGTAATTTGTCTTTTTAGAGATTGATGCGCTTACTTTACCACCGTTATCTTCTATCGCTTTTTTTAATTGGTTTCTAGATAGTTGATGAAAAACGCCAGAAACCACAAAAACTTGTCCGGCTAATTTATTTGTTTGGTTTTCTAAACTTTCTACAGAAACCTCTAATTGCACTCCCGTTGTTTTTAAACGATTAATTAACTGCATGTTTCCTAAATCGTTTGAAAAATCTACAATACTTTGTGCTATTCTATTACCTATTTCGTCTACATTAATAAGTTCTTCTAACGTTGCCGTCATTAAATTGTCTATAGATTTAAAGTTTTTTGCTAATTTTTTAGCCACGGTTTCTCCAACAAAACGAATACCAAGCGCGAATAATACTTTTTCAAACGGAATTTCTTTTGATTTTTCGATTCCGGCAATGATATTTTGTGCAGATTTTTCTGCCATTCTTTCTAAAGGAATTACTTGCTCGATTTTTAAATCATATAAATCGGCGTAATTCTTAATTAAACCTTCTTTGCGCAATAAATCTACCGTTTCGCCACCTAAACCATCAATATCCATGGCTTTTCTGCTAATATAATGCTGAATTCTGCCTGTAATTTGAGGTGCGCAACCAAACTCGTTTGGGCAGTAATGCTTTGCATCGCCTACTGCTCTTATTAATTCTGTATTACATTCTGGGCAATTTGTTGCATATATTGTTTGCACGGAATTTTCTGGACGTTTTG
>CAYWOM010000436.1:0-2071 GCA_964459905.1 uncultured Polaribacter sp.
ATTTTCAGTAAGATGGACAACTTTTATTCTTTAAATCATAATGCACAACGGGTTATATTCTAATGTTTCTATAGAAACCCCTTTGGGTAAAAAGAAGATTCAGTTACACCAAAATGAAGTGGTTTTATGCTCTATTTTACGTGCAGGATTACTTTTGCACCAAGGGTTGTTAAATTATTTTGATGCTGCAGAAAATGCCTTTATCTCTGCCTATCGTCACCATCCAAATAAAACCGAAGAATTTGAAATTGTGGTAGAATATTTTGCGGCGCCTTTAATTGAAAATAAAACCCTGTTATTGGCAGACCCAATGTTGGCAACTGGCCAGAGTTTGGTGGCTGTTTACAACGCGATTAAAAAACAGGGCATTCCAAAAGAAATTCATATTGTAGCGGTAATTGGCGCTACAGAAGGAATTGAATTTATAAAAAATCATTTTCCAGAAAACACCCATTTATGGATTGCCGCAATAGATGATGTTTTAAATGATAAAGGCTACATTGTTCCTGGTTTAGGAGACGCAGGAGATTTGTCTTTTGGTGAAAAATTATAATAAAAATTGATGAATAACTACCCCAATTAAAAGAGTTATTAAAATTAAATTTTTAATTAATTTATTGTTAATTACTTCTAATCCATTTGCAATAATAATACTAGTTGGAAAAAGTAAATAGGCAATTTCAGACCCGTTTTTTTCTGAACTTACCGAAGTAAAAATTACTGTTATAACAAGATTTAAAATAAGTATAAGCCAATTTTTTTTAAACGAGTTATTTATAGATAATGCTTTTGGTGTTTTTAATAATAAAGACACTAAAGTTAAAAAAAGCACACCACCTAAAAACCAACTAATATTGGTTTTAGAGAAGAATAAAAAGGTATTTACGTCATCAATATAAAAAAGGTGCAAAAAAACAGCCGTTTTATCAAACCAAAAACAATAGGTAAAATAGAGTATTAAAGGAGTAATAAATCCTAAAATAGGACTAAAAAGTGTGTGTATTGTTATTTTTTGATGCAAGAATATACCTCCATAAATTAACACAAAAAACCCTACAGATAAAGGCTCAATTAAAAAAGAAATTCCGAGCCAAAAACCAGCATCAAATATTTTTTTTAACACATCTTTTGTCGATTTTAAACTATATACTTTTCTTAAAAAAAGTAAGTTTAATAGTATTAAAATCAGTGTTTTGTATGTTAGTAGATTGGTCAATGAAAAACTTAAAAATAAGGTATATAAGAAGAAAGCATAAGAATTGTCAAACGTTAATTTATTTTTAGAAATAATAAAATTAAAAAAGAAAAAAATACCTAAAAATAACAATAAATGAGTACTGCTTTTTAGTAGTTTATCAAAACTAAAACCAATAGAATATAGACTGCTAAAAAACCCAATTATAAATATGCATAAAAAGAAACCTATTATAATTAAAAAATTGATTGGTTTAGATTTGCTTAAAAAATTGGCTAGCATTGTTTCTTTTGTTATTTTTGCAGTGTAAAGATAATTAAGTTATGATAGCAAGCAATATTTTTAGATGGATTGGTAGTTTATTTACAGAAGTTTTATTTCTTCCTTTTAAGTGGTTACGTTTAGAAGTAGCTACCGCAGATTTAGGTTGGTGGATTTCTAATGCCGTAAACTGGTTTTTTCTAGCAGTTTTATTAGTTTTATTTGCTTATTGGATGAAAGAATCAAAAAGGTTTTTAACAGAAGGAACAGAAGACAGAGCTTAATTATACAACTTGGGAAGCAAAAACAAATTAAAACGTTTTGAAGAAAACGAAACGTTTAAAAACGTTATTCAGCCAACAAGAGAAGAGGTTGTAACTAACTTTTCTTACAAAGGTAAATGGCATTCTTTTTTTGAAAATCAAAACCCTATTGTGGTAGAATTGGGTTGTGGTAAAGGCGAGTATACAATTGCTTTGGCTAGAAAAAACCCGAATAAAAACTTTATTGGTATCGATATAAAGGGCGCACGCTTCTGGAGAGGTGCAAAAATTGCTACCGAAGAAAATTTAGATAATGTAGCCTTTGTAAGAACTCAAATTGAGTTAGTCGATT
>CAYWOM010000437.1:0-2063 GCA_964459905.1 uncultured Polaribacter sp.
GTTTTGCAACCCAAGAGGCAAAAGTGCCGTTTATGGCAAATACTATAAATATTGCCAAAATAGCCCAATTACTTTCTATACCCCAACGTTGTTTTAGTTTTTCCATCTGCTAATTTGCTGTTTTTTTATTTTTTCTAAACATTAACCAGAGCCCTAATAAAACCAGAGGAATGCTTAAAACCTGACCCGTATTTAAAGGACTAAAGAACCATTCTTGCCCCCTTTGTTGTACTTGTGGCTCTTTTAAAAACTCAATAACAAAACGTAAAGACCATAAAACGGCTGTAAATAAACCAAATAAATAGCCTAACTTTTCTTTTTTATCAGTTTTCCAATACAAATGCCACATTACAAAAAACAAGACTAAATAACTAAATGCTTCGTATAATTGTGTTGGATGTCTTGGCACGGTTTCTCCGACAACTTTAAAGATAACACCAAAACTAACCGCTGTTTCCTTACCGTAAATTTCTGAATTAAAAAAATTTCCAAAACGGATAAAAAACCCTGCTAAAGCGACCATTATGCCCAATCTATCTAAGATAAACAACCACGGCTTTTGTAAATGCTTTTTAGCATAAAAGTACATAGCAATTGGTATTCCTATCGCAGCACCATGACTAGCAAAACCAGAAATTCCAGTAAATTTCCACCCTTCTACTAAACCAAAAATCATTGCGGCGCCTTCTTGTCTCCTAAACGGTAATATTATTTGCCATAAATCTCCTTGATAATCAGACCAACTGTAAAAGAAAACTTCTCCTAAACGCATGCCTATTAGCATAGAAACAAATACGTACATAAATAAAGGATCTAATTTTTCTATCGCTATTTTATCTTTTATATATATCTTTTTCATCAGCCGAAGTCCTAACAAAAAAGCGGCTATAAACATTAAACTATACCAACGCACGCTAAAGCCGCCAATATTAAAAATTTCGGGATTCCAATTCCATTCTATTGCTAAAAAACTCATATATTTTTATTAAAAATGATTCAAAAAAATTATAAAATTGTTGTTTTCAATCTTATAATTCTTCAATATTTAAATTATTTATTTTTTTGTTATTGCGAATGTAATAAAGCAATCTCTAATTAAAAAGTAGATTACGTCGTTATTATTCTTTGTAATTAAAAATTTTAGTATTCTTTCTTTTCTGGAACCGGGTCATAACCACTTCCACCCCATGGATGGCAACTAAAAATTCGCTTTATTGCTAACCATCCACCAGAAAACAAACCATGTTTTTGCAAAGCATCTATGGTGTAATAAGAACAGGTAGGATTGTACCTACAAGTTGCCGGTGTATATGGTGAAATTGCTGTTTGATAAAAACGGACTAAAAGTATAAACGGATATGATAAAAATTTATTCAAAATTCTTTATTAAATTTATCAATCATTCTTCTTCCAAAATGACATTCATAATTTCTAATTAATTTACAGAAAACGTTGTACCTTCTTTACCATCTTTTAATTGAATACCCAAGACAATTAATTCGTCTCTAATTTGATCAGACAATGCCCAATCTTTATTTTCTCTGGCTTCTTTTCTTAATTTAATAAGTAACGCTACTACTCCGTTTATTTTTTCTGAATTGTCTGCAGAAGTTTCATTCATTAAACCTAAAACATCAAAAACAAATGCGTTTAAAGTAGTTTTAAACTCTAATAAATCGTCTAACGTTAAACTTGCTTTTTGTTCTTTAATTTGATTGATAACTTTTACCCCTTCAAATAAATGTGCTATTAAAACAGGCGTATTAAAATCGTCATTCATTGCTGCATAACAAGTGCTTTTCCATGCATCAACATTAAAAGTTGATGTTTTACTTGCTTCAATGTTATCTAAAAAAGAAACCGCTTCCATTAATTTAATGTGTCCTTTTTCCGATGCTTCTAAAGCTTCGCCCGAAAAATCTAAAATACTTCTGTAGTTGGCTTGCATATTAAAAAAACGAACCACAGATGCTGTAAATGCTTTGGGTAAAATATCATTCTCTCCGCTTAAAATTTCATTTGGTAAAATAAAATTCCCTGTTGATTTTGCCATTTTCTGACTG
>CAYWOM010000438.1:0-2063 GCA_964459905.1 uncultured Polaribacter sp.
TTATAAATGCCGAAACTAAAGACTTTAAAAAAATAGAAAATATTGACAAAATACTTGCCGGTAGGTATGAACAACAATTACCAGACATACAGCAATGGTTAAAAATAACTAAATGGAGTGATGGTAAACCAATTTCTAAAAATTTAGTAACTAGAATACAAAATAAAATGATGCGTTTTAACGTTATCAAGAAAACGGTGAATTCTGCAAATTTCATAAAAAATATGTACATTTGCCTTTAAAATAAAGTTAAATGAAAAAAGTAGTATTTATTGCAATTTGTATTTTAGGAATTACCTGTCTTTCTTCTTGTAGAAGTACATCGTCTTCTTGCGGTTTGGCAGAAAATACAACAACAAATCAAACAACAATACAGCAAGTAGATTTAAGTTAAAATAAACTTATTTCTTACTTATAATTTCAATAAATCCGTATTTATACGGATTTATTTTTGAATAAAATTACTACCTCTTTACACTTATTTAGTAAAAACAAGAAAAAATTTAAGTATGGTTACCTGAAAGCCTAAAAATAATAGACTTAAATAATTGGCAAAACTACCAATCAATTTTACTTTTACCAATCGATTTTAAAAAAGTATTTGTTTTAGAAAAATGTTTACTTCCAAACCAACCTCGCCAAGCACCTAACGGAGATGGATGTGGTGCAATAAAAACCTTGTGCTTTGCAGTATCTATAAGATTTATTTTACTTTCTGCAAATTTTCCCCAAAGTAAAAAAACAACATTCTCTTTTTGGTTAGAAATTTGCGTTATAACTGCATCTGTAAAAGTTTCCCACCCTTTTTTTTGATGACTACCGGCTTCATGTGCTCTTACAGTTAATGTTGCATTTAATAATAAAACACCTTGCTTTGCCCATTTTTCTAGATTACCACTTTGTGGATAAGCTACATTTAAATCTGTAGAAATTTCTTTAAAAATATTAATTAATGATGGCGGATGTTTTATACCATCTTGTATCGAAAAACACAATCCGTTTGCCTGATTGGCTCCGTGATAAGGATCTTGACCAATAATTACAACTTTTAAATCATTAAAAGAACAAAAATTGAATGCCGCAAAAATGGCCGTTTTTGTTGGATAACACACATGTTTAGTGTATTGTTCTTCTACAAAAAGGGCTAAATCTTTAAAATACGGTTTATTAATTTCAGTTTGTAAAATCTTTTTCCAAGGATGGGCTATTTTTAGGTGCATTGTTTGTTATTTTTGTAGAAATTAAAACGTACTTAAAATGCAGTTTTAAGGGTATTAAAAAGTTAACTAATACGCTAAAAAAGACAATTCTTAAACAATCAAAAATACAACATTGAATACAAATATTTCAGAAAAAACACTTCAAGATTTAGAATTTTCAACGGTATTACAGCACATTGCAACGCATTGTATTTCTGGTTTAGGAAAAGAACGAATTAAAGAAACTTCGCCCATAAATTATAGAAAAGGGTTATTTGGAGAATTAAATTTGGTAAATGAATATTTGTCTTCTTTTTTAAGTGAAAACAGGGTTCCTAATCATGGTTTTGATAATATTAGTGCTGCTATAAAAAGATTGGCCATAGAAAATAGCTTTATAGAAACTGCAGATTTTTTAAAGGTTGCAACTACTTCTTTAACTGTAAATGAGCATATTAAGTTTTTTAAAAAATTTAAAATTCAGTTTCCTGTATTTTTTGATTTGACTCAAAAAATTGAATTTAGCACTTATATAGACGACGAAATAAAGAAAATTATTGATATTTCTGGTGAAGTAAAAAATAATGCTTCGGCAACTTTAAAACAAATTAGAAAAGACGTAAATCACGTTCGTGGAAAAATTGGTGCCAGTTTTTCTAGCGCTTTAAGTAAATCTATTGCTGCCGGGTATTTAGATGATATTAAAGAAACCGTTGTAGACAACCAGCGTGTTTTAGCTGTTTTGGCAATGCATAGAAGAAAAGTTGCGGGTAGTTTGTTAGGCGCATCAAAATCTGGCGGAATTGTATATATTGCGCCACAAGCAACACTTGCTTATGCTAGAGAATATCAAAATTTAATTTA
>CAYWOM010000439.1:0-2056 GCA_964459905.1 uncultured Polaribacter sp.
AACAGTTAATTTTTTAAATATTACAGAAATTTAATATTCGTATTACTTTGCTATATATCATTATTTAGGTGCGTATATTTTTTTTAATGCAGTTTCTCTTTGTTGACCATTTGTTATTAGACTATTAATTATTGCTATTTTTTGTGAGGTTAACTTTAAAACAAAAATTTATTATATATCTATAAATGATAAAATTACTCACTTATAAATATGGTTTTATCTATGCTTTTACATGATGTAATTTTTTGTTTAAAGCCTAGTAATTGTAGCAAATCTAGAACTATACACATTATTTATATTTTATGTTACTCTAATTACATTTGTAAAATAGTTAAAGCCTTAACATCTTTCTATAAGATATTAAGGCTTTAACTACAATTTGTAATAAGATTGTTTAACTTTTTTCACTAAGGCTACTTCTAACTCTTCAAAGCTTCAGCTTTTTTAAGTATTTCACTTCGCCAAAAGCTACGTCTAATTCTTTAATGCCTCAGCGCCTCCAACAATTTCTAAAATTTCGTTGGTAATTGCTGCCTGACGTGCTTTGTTGTATGTTAATAATAAATCATCTCTTAATTCAGTTGCGTTGTCTGTTGCCTTGTGCATTGCGGTCATACGAGCGCCGTGTTCTGATGCAAAACTATCTCTAATGCCTTTGTATAATTGTGTTTTTAAAGACTTAGGAATTAAAGCCAATACAATTTCTTCTTTTGATGGTTCAAAAATATAATCAGAATTTGTAATTGCTTCACCACCTTCAATTGGTTTTATCGGTAAAAATTGCTCTACTTGTGGCAATTGTGTTGCTGCATTTTTAAATTGATTGTAAACAATTTCAATTTTATCATAGCTGCCATCAACGTACATTTCCATTAACTTTTCTGCAACTTGAGCTACGTTATTAAAGGTTAAATCGTCAAAAACATCATTTCTAGTGGCAACAATATTGTATTGTTTCGATAAAACATCGCCACCTTTTTTACCAATTGCAAATACATCTACGGCAACATCACTGTATTTTTCGTTTACAGTTCTTATAACTTGTTTGGTTATCGATGAGTTAAAACCACCACATAAACCTCTGTTAGATGTTATTGCTACAATTAAAACTTTAGAAACCTCTCTTTGAGTAGAATATACACCACTAGCATCACTGTCTAAAGTTGCACTTAAATCTTGCAACAATTCAGTTAGTTTGGATGAATATGGGCGCATTGCCGTAATTGCATCTTGTGCTTTTTTTAACTTTGCAGCAGATACCATTTTCATGGCAGATGTAATCTGCATTGTAGATTTAATAGAGGTAATTCTATTACGTATTTCTTTTAAGTTTGCCATGCTATTGGAATTTTGAGACTCCTGTATTTATTTGAAACAAGTTCAGTATAAATACAGGAATAACAACTATTTTTTATTCAAAATGAGTAGAAATTTCTTTAGCCGCTGCTTCTAATACTGCAATTGCTTCTGGTGTTAATTTACCAGATTTTAATACATCTAAAGTATCTCTATGTTTTGCATTTAAGTAATCGATATAATCTCTTTCGAATTTCTTTACTTTGTTTACAGGAACATTTTTTAATAAATTTTTAGAACCTGCATAGATAATTGCAACTTGATCTTCTACTGAATAAGGATCATTTTGTGCTTGTTTTAAAATTTCAACATTACGTTGTCCTTTAGAAATTACACTCATAGTTGCAGCATCTAAATCAGAACCAAACTTTGCAAACGCTTCTAATTCACGATACTGAGCTTGATCTAATTTTAAAGTACCCGATACTTTTTTCATTGATTTAATCTGAGCGTTACCACCAACACGAGATACAGAAATACCTACGTTAATTGCTGGACGAACACCAGAGTTAAATAAATCTCCATCTAAGAAAATCTGACCGTCTGTAATAGAAATTACATTTGTTGGTATATATGCAGATACATCTCCTGCTTGTGTTTCAATAATTGGCAATGCAGTTAAAGAACCTCCACCTTTTACGATTTCTTTTAAAGAATCTGGTAAATCGTTCATTTCACTTGCAATCTTGTCATCATTAAT
>CAYWOM010000440.1:0-2047 GCA_964459905.1 uncultured Polaribacter sp.
GGTTTTGTTTTTTTGTAAAAAGGTGTTTTACCAAGTTGGGCTAAGAGCTTTTTTATTAAAAGTAAATCATCATTTTGTATGGCTTTGTCTAAATCTGTAATAATACCTAAAACAGAGCCAGGATAAAATTGTGTTGGGTGTGCTGTTAAAACAATACGTACCTTAAATTCCTCTAAATAGGCTTTTAAAGCTTCTTTTTTATCGCCTAAAATTGCTGTTTCTTCAGAATTTTTAAGCGTACCAATACCATCCATATTATTTACAATAGGAAAAGCGGCATCTTCTATGGCATCAAATAAAACCACCTGACGTTCTATGTATTGAATAAAACGAAACAACAAATCTGTTTTTTCTTTTTTGCTAGGGTTTTCTTGATATTTATTAAAAAAGGTTTCTACAATTTCTGTAGGATTTTCTCCGTTTTTAAATCCGTTCTTACAAACTTTATGAAATAATGGCAGCATAACACCGGTATCATTAATATCATCAAAAGGAAGTGTAATAAAAATGCTGTTATAAATTTGGTATTTAGAGAGCACGTTTTCATTAAATCGTGCTATTTTTGGTAAGTCAGTCATTTTTTTTTGAATTTTAGATAGTAAAACTACAAAAAACCAAACCTAAAGAACCTAGGTTTTTAGTAATAATCAGTTAATTATTTACGAAAACGATAGAAATTTTAGTATATTTTAATCAAATATTTAACTTTTAGAGATATTTGATTGTTTTATGTAGATGATAAAAATAAAAAAGTAATAACTATTTTTATTTTTCTGTTGCTATTTTAAGACTGTTTTTTGATGATGCATTTGTTAAAAAACGACTGTCTTGACGTTTATTAATTATCCAAATAATTTCTGAATTGTTGTTACAAAGCAACCAAATTTGCTCTTTTTCTAAAAGCGATAATTTTTCGTCTTTAAAATACTTACTTAATTTCTTTTTTCCTTGCATTCCTTTCGGATAAAAAGAATCGCCATGTTGCCATTTTCTTAGTAGTAAAGGAAAAGTTAATAAGTTTTTATCTACGTAAATTGTTTGTTTGTTTTCTGTTAAATTTTTATCAACTTTGGTAATAGTTAAATGAATTGGTTGTTCTATTACAGCGGATTTTTCATCAATAAAAAAAAATTTAGTAGTCGCTAATTTTTTATCAATAGTACTTAAAATTAAGAATTCTCTATCTTTTAAAAGTATGTGTGTTTTAGAAAATACTTGTTTGCCAGATTGGGCAGAAAGCAACAGATAAACATCATTCCACTCTGTAAAATTATATTTTTTTAAAAGTTGGTATAAATAGGCTTTAGAATTAGATAGTTTTTTAATTTCTTTAATATCAATTTTAAACGAATTGTCTCCGCTGGCGTAGTCGAGAGGTTTTATTATTTCAGTTGTAACCTCTTTAATTCTATCGGCAATAATTTGGCTACTTTCATTTAGGTTTTCAAGCGTTTTAGAAAAAGTTTCTAAAAGACCTGGGTTTATCTCTTTTAAAGCAGGTACTACTTGATGTCTAATTTTATTTCTAATATATTTTACAGAAGCGTTGCTTGCATCTTCTCGCCATTTAATACTATGCTTTTTGGCGTAATTGCTAATTTCTTCTCGAGAAAAAACTAATAACGGACGTATAATATTGTCGTTTATTTTCGGGATTCCAGTAAAACCATCCAACCCAGAACCACGCGTTAAATTAATAAGAAAGGTTTCTAAATTATCATCTGCATGATGGGCAGTTAAAATATAATCAAAATTATGTATCTCTGCCAATTCCTTAAACCATTGGTAACGTAAATTTCGAGCAGTAATTTGTGTAGATTGTTTGTTTTTTTTAGCAACTTTATTGGTGTCAAAATTAATTGTAAAAATCTGATTAGACGATTTTTGAGATAAATTTTCTACAAATTCTTCATCTAAATTACTTTCTGTATCACGTAAGTTAAAGTTACAATGTGCTAAAGAAATAGTGTACTGTAATTTATTTAAAAGATGTGTTAAAACAACAGAATCTAATCCGCCAGAAATAGCAATTAATAGTTTTTTATCC
>CAYWOM010000441.1:0-2047 GCA_964459905.1 uncultured Polaribacter sp.
TAGTTATGCGCTATTTACGGTTTTCGATAATTTGTATGCTGCCGTTTTCTTTGGTATTATCTGGGGCTTATTAATTTTTAATTTAGACCGTTTTATTGTTGCTACCATTAAAAAATATAATTCTAAATGGAAAGAGTTTGTACAAGCATCGCCAAGAATTTTATTGGCTGTTATTATTGCCATTGTAATTTCTAAACCTTTAGAATTAAAATTGTTTGAAAAAGAAATAAATAAGGTTTTATTAACAGAAAAAAACCAAATGACGTTAGATAATAAAACCCAAATTGCTGCACAATTTACACCTGAAATTGCAAAAACAAATTCAGAAATTATGGGTTTAAAACAAGAAATAATCCTAAAAGAAACCACAACAAATACTTTATACGAAACTTATATTGCAGAAGCAGAAGGCAGAAAAGGAACTAAATTATTAGGAAAAGGACCTGTTTACAAAGAAAAAAGAGAAAAACACGATGCTGCTCTCGCAGCATTAAGTGTACTTAAAAAAGAGAATTCAGAAAAAATAAAAGCCAAAGAATTGCTGATTTTAGGTTTACAAGAAAATCAAAAAACCTCAGAAAATAACACGCAACCAATTATAAATAATTTTGATGGATTAATGGCAAGAATAAATGCACTTAGCAAATTGCCTTGGTTGCCTTCTTTTTTTATATTCTTGTTATTCTTAGCAATAGAAACATCGCCAATATTTGCAAAATTAATTTCGCCAAAAGGAGAATATGATTTTAAATTAGAAGACAATGAAACGGCTATAAAAACATGGGTACAACAGCAAGTGCAGCAACGAGAAGAAATGCTAAAAGCCGATATCTTAATTAACAAAAAGGTATATAAAGATATTGCCGAAGAGGAAGATTTATACGCTTATAAACAAAAAATGGCTCGCAATTTAATGAAACTGCAAGCCGATTCTTTTTATAAAAAACAACAAAAAATGTTGTAATACTATTTGTTAGTAAACAGGTGCGTTAGCGATTGCAGCGTTTGTTTGAGCTCTTTTTGAGGAACGAAAAAAAGCGAGTGCGAAAAGCGCGACCCTTGGGTAACGCCCAAAAAAAGTTACTCTTTCTCTGCCATTTTCTTAACAAAATCTGTAATAATTTCAATTTGTGTTGGCCCCACTTTACCTTCTATATGCTTTGCATTTTCGTGGTCTAAAGAAATTCTACGATCCGCAGTACCTTGTTTAGCAACCAAACTAGAGCCTTTTACTTTTAAATCTTTAATTAACACTACAGAATCTCCAGCTTGTAAAATTGCGCCATTTGCATCTCTATGAATAATCTTTTCGCTGTCGTCTAGATGATCTCCAGATTCTTTTGCAAAACGCAAATCGTTGTCTTCTAAATACATCATATCTAACAAATCTTTTGGCCAACCTTCGTTTCTTAAACGAGACAACATACGCCAAGCAACCACTTTTACAGCTCTGTGCTCAGACCACATAGAATCGTTTAAACAACGCCAATGATTTGGGGCTGTTTCCTCTGGGTTGTCTATTTGAGTTATACAAGTTTCGCAAGCTAATAAACTGCCATCTACGCCACTACCACCCACGGTTATGGTTGGTTTTACTTCGTAAATTGATACATTCTCTTTTGAAGTACATAATTCGCACTGATTGCCACTTCTACTTTCTAAATCTTGTTGTAAACTCATAATTATTTTTAGGTTTCTTATTTACAAAAGTACTGTTTTAAATAAGACTTTTTTTTGAAGCTATTTCCTGCTTTCACTACTCGCTTTTTTTTAGTTTTGTTCTCGATACAAATTTGCTGAAAAAGCAAATTTACTCGAACTGACAACTAAAAAAAGAGCTCAAACAGACCGTTCAATCAGGGCTAAATATCTTTGCCTGCTTATTTTTTTCTACTTCTACAGAAGTAAATTTATAAGAAGTTCCATCAAACAAACCTTTGTCAGATAATTTTAAAGACGGAATAACCATCACGGCCATAAACGATAAACTCATATAAAACGCTCGTAGTTTTCTGCCCATTTGTTTTGCAATTTTATCTAATTCAGC
>CAYWOM010000442.1:0-2046 GCA_964459905.1 uncultured Polaribacter sp.
AAGAAGGAATCGACCTTTTTCCTGCACAACCTTTGGTTTATTTAATGAACGGAAAAGCTTTAAATTTTCAAAAAAATTATACAAAAGCATTAACTATTTTAAAAAACGGTATCGATTTTGTAATAGAAGATACTATGGAAGCAGCGTTTTACCAAGAAATAGCCATTGCTTACAAAGGTTTAGGCAATTTAAAAGAAGAAAAAAAGTATTTAGAAAAGTCTAAAAAATTAAAAAGTTAAGATGAATTTTATAAAATATTTACTAATTTTTACCGTTATTTTTGTTTCTTGTAAAACAAAAACATATATGATTGACGCCAGTGCAGTTGCCAAAGAAATGTCTGCAAAAAAAGTGGCAAGAAAACACGTTTCAGTAAATTTAGATAAAAAAACGCTAGAAGCTAAAATGAAAGTTAATTTTAACAATGGTAAAACAAAACAGCGTATTTCTGTAACTATGAGAATACGTAAAGACGAAGTGATTTGGTTAAAAGGCACTAAGTTTTTATCTATTTTTAAGGCAAAAATTACACCCACAAAAGTGCGTTATTACTCGCCTTTGGCAAAACATTATTTTGAAGGCGATTTTTCTATGATAAAAAAATTATTGGGTGTAGAAATTAATTTCGAACAACTACAAAACTTGTTTCTAGGGCAGGCGTTACAAAATGTAAAAGAAGAAAAACAAGACATCTTAATACAGAATAATTCTTATGTTTTATCACCAGAAAAGCAAGTTGAATTATTTGATATTTTCTTTACTGTAAATCCTTCGCATTTTAAATTAGACAGTCAATCTATTGTAAACACGTTAAAAAATCAGCGTTTAGATGTTATGTATCCATCTTATAATTTAATTGAAGACGTTGTTTTTCCTTCAGAAATTAATATTAAAGCAACACAAGCAAAAAAGTTTACAAATATAGATTTCTTGGTAAAATCGGTTAGTTTTAATACAGATATAGATGTTTCTTTTTTGATTCCTAATGGGTATAAACAACTAAATTTCTAGTGACAAAAAGTAAATTATATATTGCAATCTTCATTTTTGTTTTTAGCTGTTTTTCGGTTTTAGGACAAACCAGAAAGCAGTTAGAGGCACAAAGAAAACAGCTTAAAAAAGAAATAGAACAAGTAAATTCTTTGCTTTTTAAAGAAAAGAAAAAAGAGGAAAATGCATTAGAAGAGTTAAAAGATATTAACAAAAAAATTAATGTAAGAAACAAGTTAATTAAAATTATTAACTTAGAAGCTAGGGCTTTATCTAATGAGATAACTATAAACCAGAAACGGATAAAAACGTTAAATAAAACAATTGCTAATTTAAAAGTCGATTATTCAGAGATGATTTTTAAATCGTACAAAAGTAAATCTCAACAAAGCAGAACAATGTTTTTGCTGTCTTCCCAAAATTTTTATCAAGCCTACAAACGTTTACAATATCTAAAACAATATACTTCCTTCAGAAAAAAACAAGGTGAAGAAATTCTTTTTCAGTCTACTTTGGTACATAAATTAACTGATTCTTTACTATATCAGAAAAAAATAAAAGACAGACTACTTCTTTCAGAAAAAGATGAAAAATTAAGAATAGAAAGCGATAAAAAAAGCCAAGAAAGATTAATTACTACCATTAAAAAGCAAGAAAGTAAATACAAAAGAGATTTAAGAAATAAAATTGCTAAAGAGAAAAAAGTTGCTGTAAAAATAGATAAGATTATTAGAGACGCTATTGCTAGAGCAAACAGAATTGCAATTGCAAAAGCAAAATTAAAAAACAAGCCAACTGTTTCTAAAAAGAATGAGTTTATTTTAAGTCCAGAAACAAAGGCTTTAGCAACTAGTTTTAAGTTTAATAAGGGCAAATTACCTTGGCCAGTAAAAGAAGGTATAGTGGTTAGAAAATTTGGAAAACAACCGCACCCAACTTTTCCGGGAATTACAGTAAATGGCACAGGTTTGCACATTGTAACTAAAAAAGCAAACTATGCAGAAGCTACAGAGTTAAAAGCACTCTTTAATTAAAATAGTATGGAGTTTTTAAATC
>CAYWOM010000443.1:0-2045 GCA_964459905.1 uncultured Polaribacter sp.
AACCATCTGCTACAACAATTCTGTTTCTCCAAATTTCTAAATCTCCTTTATCTGGATTAATAATAATATCAAAATTATCATCAGACCCAAATTTACGTTTTAAGGTAGCTCTAAATACTTCTTCTAGTATAGACATTAGTGTTACCCTGTCTATACTTTTATTATCTTTAAATTCTGAAAACGAATCAATTAACGCTATATTCTCCATTACATATTGTGCTTAAAATACAATCTTCACTTTTGCTTCTTTAATATCTGTGTATGCTATAGTTGCTGTTTTTTGTACAGTAACTTTTCCTTTACCTATTGGTTTTGGCTCTCTTGCTTTCCAAGATAAAACAATTTTATCATCATCTGCTGATATTAAAGTTCCTTCTACTTCTTCTTCGGTAGTTTTTACTTTTAATATTCGATTGATGTTTTTTACATATTGTCTCTTTAGTTTTAATGGATGCGAGATATCTGGGGTAGAAACTTCTAAAGAAAAATCTTCTTCTTCTCTATCTAAATTGTTATCTACATTTCTACTAATTCTAATGCATTCGCTTAAAGGAACTCCATTATCTCCGTCTACCGTAACTTGAATCTTATTATTTTCAGAGATTACAAAATCTACTAAATATAACGATTCATTTGTTGCTAGTGCCTCTTCTATTAAATCTTTTACCTTGGTTTGGTTCATTTTAAATCTTAAAATAAAGTATAAAAAGAGGGGACTTTAAGTCCCCTTCATTCCTCCATTTACAATAAATTTCGATGCAAATATACAAATTGTTTACGACTTACCAAACAGAGTTAATTCAATTATTTTTTGTAACTTTAAATATGCGTTTTTTTTAATTTAAATTTTAATGGTATGAAAAAAATTTTAGTTCCAATAGACTTTTCTAAAAAGTCTGAATATGCAACAAAAATAGCTGCCAAAATTGCTAAAAAAACAGGTAGTATTGTGTATCTTTTACATATGATAGAATTACCAACTGGCATTGTAGATATGGGTGCTGGTAGTAATTTTAGCATTCCAAAAAGCATGCTATACTTACGTAAAATTAAAGAACGCATTCTTGAATTTAAAGAAAAATTTTTTGATAAAGAAGAAGAAGTACATCATTCTATCCGTTTTCAAAATCCGTTTGAAGGTATTAAAAAATATGCCGCTAAAATTGATGCAGATTTAATAATAATGGGTTCTAAAGGTCATTCTGAATTTGAAGAAATATTAATTGGCTCTAATACAGAAAAAGTAGTAAGAACAGCTACTACACCTGTAATTGTTGTTAAAAGAGATGATGAAAAGTTTAAAATTAAAAATTTGGTTTTTGCATCTAGCTTTAAAAGTAATAATAAAGAGGTTTTTAGTAAAATTCTAGAGTTTGCACATCAGTTTAAAAGTAAAATACACCTATTAAAAATAAATACGCCTAATAATTTTGAAAGTACACATGCTGCAAAAGAAAAAGTAAAAGAGTTTATAAAAGAGTATGATTTGCCCAAACACACTATTAATATCTACAATGATGTTTCTGTTGAAAAAGGAATCTTAAATTTTTCTAGAGAGATAAATGCAGATATAATTGCATTAAGCACTAGTGGCAGAAGTGGCTTGTCTCACTTATTTTCTGCGAGTGTTACAAAAAACCTATCTAAAAATGCCTTAAAACCAATGTTAACAATTAAGACATAGATAATAAGTGTAATTTGCAGAAAAAATAATCACTCAGTTAAATAAAAAAGTTACTTAGCTTAGGTAGCAATGATAAACGAAACGTTATTCTGCTTCTAAATTAGCAATAAAATCTTCGATAGAGTGTGCATTATCTACAGAAAAATTACCAATTTTAGTTCTTCTTAAAGAGGATAAGTGTGCGCCTGAATTTAAGGCTTGTCCAAAATCGAAAGCCAAAGAACGAATATAAGTTCCTTTACTACAGATTATTCTAAACGCTACTTCTGGTAAATTAATTTTTGTGATTTCAAATTTAGAAACAGTTACAGCTCTTGCTTTTATTTCTGTTGTTTCGCCTTTTCTTGCTAATTCATATAGG
>CAYWOM010000444.1:0-2036 GCA_964459905.1 uncultured Polaribacter sp.
ATAGGTGTTTCTAGACAAACTATTAATTCTATTGAAAAAAACAGGTATGTTCCGTCTACTGTTTTGGCGCTAAAATTATCGGCTATATTTAAAATTCCGGTAAATGATTTTTTTACTTTAGAAGCACAAGATTAAAAGTGTTTTTAGGTGTTAATTTATTTTTCTTCTCTTATAAGTTTTCTTAGAAACTGATTTTTACCATCTAAAGTGTTAATTTTTAGAAAGTAAACGCCTGGTTTTAAATTTGGTAATAGAATGGTTTTATTAGCGGTATGCATGTCTTTTGAAAATACTTTTTTACCTAAAACAGTATAAATAGTTACTTTAAATACATCTTTAAGAGTGCTATTAATGGTAAGTTTTTCTAAAAATGGATTTGGGAAAATAGTTATATTTTCTTCTAATGAGTTCTCAGCAACATTTAACGTTCCAGAGAAAAATAAATCTGCATAATCGAAAGCTTGTTTCCCAATTTTATCACCAATAATTCTGCCTTTTATATCGTCTATAGGAGGGTGGATGCCTCCCCAAATTCTAGATAAACTTGTTTGATCTGATGCGTCTCTGTAGGTTGCCCATTGCAGTGTAAAATCTTCTGTTGGGCCTTTTTCAAAAACTAAAAATTCATTCTGTTTTACATCAAAAGTTCCAATTCCGCCAGGAAAATAAGAGTCATTTGTTATTAAAGTTAAAACTTCTGCAGCGGCTCTAGAAAATGTAGAATGCCCAGAAAGATAACCAGCAAAAGGAGGTGTAACAAAAGACGGACGCTGATATGGCCACCAGTGTGTGCCTAAAATCCAATCTACACCCGCAAATCTGTATCCGGATTATTAATAAAATCGGGTCCTTTCCAAGATTTTACTTTAATTTTACCAACATTTTCATCATTATTTCCAGCCAGTGGATCTCCAGTGGTAATAATTGCTATTAAATTGTCTATTAATGGCAAACCATGCGAATTATAACTCGGTAAACTAGCGTTAGAGCTTTGTCCTTTAGAGGCCATATATCTTATGGCAGAAATTGGTCTGATATAATCATAATAACCTTTTATACCCCAAGTATTTATTGCTGCATCGTGCATGGCCCCACCTAAAACTAAATAACTTTTAACATCCCATTCTAAGGCAGATAATTCTGTTAAAGAGTTTCCAAAAGTTTTTTTAGAAAGTGGATGATCACTTACATAATTTAAAAGCGTAAACCAATGTCCTGGGGGCGTTTCTGAATCTGGGCCATCTGCCCAAAATTCTGCTAAAACCCTTGCATAATCTGCTCTTTTTACAAAGTTATTTAGATATTTTCTTCCTGTTTTAGGATTAAGTGGATATCCTGTTCCTGTATCTCCACCATTTTTAAAATTATAAAAATTCTTATATTCAGTAAATGTTGATGGAAAATCTGTAATAGCTACGTTTCCAATAGTGTTCGGAGAAATATTTATAATTTCATTATCTGTAGGGTCTAAGTGTGCTGACCAAGATATTACCAAAGAAAAATGCCATTTATAGGGGTCATCTATTCCGTTTTCATTAGATTCTTGGATATAAACAGGAGGACCCGGGTTGTTATATACATAAGCATCAAAATTAGTATTTAAAATTTCTAAATTGTTGTTTTTAAGTGAAAAAGGAATTACTTCTCCCCATTCTGGACTTAAAAATTTAGGGGTATTAAACGGAAAAGGATTACCAGATTGGTCTATAAAAACATCAAAAGCTAAAGGTTGCCATCTGTTTGGGTTAATAGTACTATTATCTTCATACAGCTCTAAAACTAGAGGATCGTTTACTGTTTTGTAATATCTATTTCTATACCTGTTAATTTCATTTGCGCCGTCTTGTAAGCCAAAATCAATCATTTTTTCAGCGAGATAATTTCCCAAAGCTGCATAAGAACCATTGCTGTAATCTGTAGAAGTAAAATCTTTATCGTAACCTAAAGATGTAAAAAAAGTTTCAAAAGCGGTAAGTGTTTCTGATGAATTTGGCGAATTTTTAAAGCGATAATTTAACAGCCTAAAAATAGCATAG
>CAYWOM010000445.1:0-2034 GCA_964459905.1 uncultured Polaribacter sp.
TCTAATTCTTTTAAAAACATGCCTCCGTTTTCTGTTAAAACGTAATATTTTCTTGGGGGTCCAGAGGTAGATTCTTCCCATCTATAGGTTAACAAACCTGCATTTTTTAAACGCGTTAATAATGGATATATGGTTCCTTCTACCACAATCATTTCTGCGCTTTTTAATGTGGAAAGAATTTCAGAAGTGTATGCGTCTCCATATTTTAAGATGGATAAAATGCAGTATTCTAAAACACCTTTTCGCATTTGTGCTTTTGTGTTTTCTATCTTCATTTATTCTTGTTTTAAGCTCTTTTTAACATTCCTTAGCTGAAGGAAGTGTTTGTAGAGCGTTATACTATTTATTATAATCATTTTTTTGTTTTATTATTATATCTTTTTTTAGAGTTCTTAACGCAGGTTTTTATTTTATAAATTTTATGGTAAAAGGATATTTATAATTTTCTCCTTCTTTTGCTTTTAAAGCTGCAATAATTACTAAAGCCATTCCTATTAGATATACAATTCCTGCAAGAGAGCCCATACCTATAAAACCGAAAATATTAAGAGAACTTAAATTAATATCAATGGCATTAAAGTGATCTGAATTATTAAAATTTCTAAAGAAGTTTCCTACAAAGAAGCTACCCACAAAAAGAGTTATTATAAATACATATAATGTATAACTAATATTAAAGTTAACCGCTTCTTTGCCTTGTTCGTCTAAAAAAGTACTTTTATCTTTTAAGGTTTGCCATGCAATTAATGGTGTAATTATATTGCCAAAAGGAAATAGTAAACCAGCAAATGCAGAAATGTGTAATAAAAAAGCGTTGGTGTTTTCGTTGTTTCGTTTCATAATTTCGATATATATAATACTTGCTTATGCAAATATATATCTTTAAGATAGTATTATGCAATACATAGTACTGTAATTAACATATATTTAACATTTCGGTTTGTTTGTAATTGTAGATAGAAATACCTTGTAACTATTGCTATTATTGATTTTATATTGATTTTTTTAACTATATTGGCAACTATATGTTTTTGTTAAGAAAAAAAATAATTATTAATTAAGACCAATAAAATGAAATTTACACCTGCTAAAATTAATCTTTTTAACATTTTAAAACTTCCGTTAGCTTATTTGGGTGGAGTTAGAGTTTGTTCTATTACAGATACAGAAGTTGTAACCGCTATAAAACATCGTTGGATTAATCAAAATCCGTTTAAAAGTATGTTTTGGGCAGCTCAAGGAATGGCAGCAGAATTACCAACGGGTCTATTGGTAATGAAAGCAATAGACGTCTCTAAAAGAAAATTTTCGATGCTGGTAACGCATCAAGAAGCACAATTTTTAAAAAAAGCAACGGGTACTATTGTTTTTACTTGTTCTGATGGAAATGAAATTAGAAATGCAATTAAAGAATCTATAAAAACAGGAGAAGGACAAGTTATTGTTTTAACTTCTGAAGGGAAAAATGAAGATGGAGTAGTTGTCTCTAAATTTGTATTTCATTGGAGTTTACGTGTAAAAGCTTAACATCTTATTACATAATTTATAAAAGTTACTTTAAGTTTTACTCTACTACACTATCTATTAAAATAGTTAACATATCTATAGCTGCTTGAGCAATTTTTGTTCCAGGACCAAAAATGCCAACTGCACCGGCATCAAATAAAAACTGATAATCTTGTGGAGGAATTACACCGCCAACAATAACCATAATATCTTCGCGACCATATTCTTTTAGAGAGGCAATTACTTGTGGTACCAAAGTTTTATGACCTGCTGCTAAAGAAGAGATTCCTAAAATATGAACATCGTTTTCAATAGCTTGTTTGGTTGCTTCTTTTGGGGTTTGAAAAAGTGGACCAATATCTACATCAAAACCTAAATCGGCATAACCTGTTGCTACTACTTTTGCACCTCTGTCATGGCCGTCTTGTCCTAGTTTTGCAATCATAATTCGGGGGCGTCTTCCCTCTAACTCTGCAAATTTATTTGCATACTTAGCTGCTTTTTTAAAGAGTTTATCGTCTTTTATTT
>CAYWOM010000446.1:0-2029 GCA_964459905.1 uncultured Polaribacter sp.
AATAACAACAAAACTTTTAAGGTGAGTTTACCGCTCCTTTATAAAATGAACGATAGTATGTACACTGAAGATTTAGAAAATAGCAACTATGTAAAAGCAGTAGAAAGAGTAGAGAAACTAAAAGAGTTTTATCAGAATTTAGCTTCATACTGTTTAGTAATTCCTTTTTTAATTTTTATCAATTTACGTTTTTCACCAGGTTTTCACTGGTTCTGGTTTCCAATATTTGGATGGGGAATGGGGTTATTATTCCACTTTTTAGAAGTGAATAATTACAATATTTTCTTAGGAAAAAACTGGGAAGACAAAAAGATTAAAGAAATGATGGATAAAGAGAACCAACATAAAAGAACAAGATAATGGAAAAGGAATTCACTAAAGAACAGCAATATGTTCTAGCTCGTAAAAGAGTAGAAAAAATTAGTAAGTTTTATAAGCATTTAGCTAGTTATGTTATTGTAAATATCTTTTTAACGGCCATTTTTATTACAGGAGATATGAATGATGGAGATACCTTTAATGAAGCTTTTACGAGTTACCATAATTATAAAATTTGGTTGTATTGGGGGATCGGAATCGCTTTTCAAGCATTAAATACGTTTGGTTTAAATCTATTTATGAGCAAAGACTGGGAAGAGAGAAAAATTAAAGAATACATGGACGAACAAGGTAATAAAAGGTAATTATGGAATTTAATAAGAAACAACAGCAACAACGTTATTTGCAAGCTCAAAAAAGAGTAAAAGACATAAAAGGTTTTTATACACATTTAACAATTTACTGTATAATTATACCTGTAATTATTTTTATGAATTTAAAATTTGAACCTCATTTTCATTGGTTTTGGTTTTCTGTTTATGGTTGGGGTTCTGGACTTTTTATTCATTGGTTAACCGTTTTTGGATTCCGATTGTTAGGAATTGGAAAGAATTGGGAAGAGAAAAAAATTAAAGAATTTATGAACGAGAATAATCAATAACATGCAACAAGATTTCACACAAGAACAAGCATATATTAAGGCAAAAAAGAGAGTGAAAGATATAAAAGGATTCTATATTCATTTCTCAGTTTATTGTATTGTAATTCCTATAATAATTACGGTAAATTTACTGTTTTCTCCAGGTTTTCATTGGTTTTGGTTTTCATTATTAGGTTGGGGAGTTGGTATTTTCTTTCATTGGATGGCTGTTTTTGGATTTAGAAAAATAGGTTTTGGAAAAGATTGGGAAGAAAAGAAGATTAAAGAAATCATGGAAGAACAAAGTAAAAAAAATAGAAATCATGGACAATAATTTTACACAAGCAGCGAGTTATATAAGAGCCAAAAAAAGAGTGAAAGCTATAAAAGGATTTTATATTCACTTAATTGTTTATGTTTTAACAAACATTTTTATTAGTGGAATTATCATATGGGGATTAATGAAAAGTGGCTATCGTTTTGAAGATACTCTTTCTAACTTCGGAGTTTATTCTACATGGGTTTTTTGGGGAATCGGAATGTTTTTTCACTGGTTAGGCGTTTTTGGTTTTAAATCTTTAGGTTTTGGAAGTGATTGGGAAGAAAAGAAAATTAAAGAATTGATGGACAAAGAAGAACAACGTAATAAAAATATGTAAAGCGATGGAAAACTTAAGTGAGAAAAAATTATTGAGAGCAAAACTAAGAGTAGAAGAAATTAAAAAATTCTACAAACACGTAGTTACGTATATATTGGTAAATTTGTTTTTAGCGTTTGTTTGGAATTTCTCTTTTAAAATAGTTGGAGATTTTAAAGTAAGCAATCAATTTGATGGCGATGGTTTTACGCATATTCCTATTTGGTTGGTGTGGGGAATATTCTTAGCATTTCATAGTTTAAAAACTTTTGGATATCTTAACTTGTTTGGTAAAGATTGGGGAGAAAGAAAGATTAAAGAATTTATGAAAGAGTAAATTTAGTTACAAAATTGAAAAGTTAGAAAGGTTCTCTATTTAAGACCGAACTAGGAGGGAAGAGGAGTATCAAAATAATAAAAAGCTATTAAAAAT
>CAYWOM010000447.1:0-2027 GCA_964459905.1 uncultured Polaribacter sp.
TAGGGATAACTACTGGCTCATTACCCTCCATTACAGAGACACAAGAGTTGGTTGTTCCTAAATCAATTCCTAAATTTTACTCATAATATTAATTTTATAATTTAAATTCGTTTTTTCAATTTTACAATTAACTTTAGGCAAACTGTATGCCAACCGTTTTTTTATTAGAAAATGTCAGTTTTAAAAATATAAAATTAAAATTTTTGTGACAATCTGACATAAATTGTGTCCAAATCAATGAAAAGGAGAATTTTTGATAGCGTAAATTATTTTCCTATATTTGAAGAAATATAATAAAAATTCAAAAAAATAAAATTACAATTATGAGTAAATTTGACGAAAAAGTAGCTTTGTACAAAAAATTTATGGACGATAGAGATTTGCGTTCAAATTCTGATTTATTAGCTGCCGTAACAAAAGGTCTAGGGCCATCAATTTATAAAGCAGATGCCGAAACGGTTTCTGGTTCTGATGCGAAAGAATTGGCTACAGTAAAAAATAATTTCTTAATTAAAAAATTAGGATTAGAGGACAGCGCTGAATTAGATGCAGGAATTAATGAGGTAATGGAAAGAATAGGAAAATCTGAAAGAAAAAAATATAGAGCTGTAGTTTACTATATGTTAATGAAAAAGTTCGATAAAGAGTCTGTTTACGGTTTCTAAAAAAAAAGAACTTTTTTAAATTATATAAAAAAATCTAACTCATTGAGTTAGATTTTTTACATTTACGGCATATTTTTCAATCATTTTTAAGAATGTCGCAATTTATTAGTGTTTTTGATATGCTCAAGATTGGTGTTGGTCCATCAAGTTCTCATACATTGGGACCTTGGAGAGCTGCGCAAGAATGGATTTCTAAATTGAAGCAAGCAGAATTTTTTTTAGCTGTTGATGCAATTAAAGTAGACTTATATGGCTCACTTTCTTTAACAGGAAAAGGGCACGCAACAGATTACGCTATCTTATTAGGACTAAGTGGTACAGATCCAGAGTATATTCCTATAGAAGACATCGACGGAATTATTAACAGCATTAAAGAAACGTCTCTCTTGTATTTGAACAATGAAAAAATGATTTCTTTTTCTACGGAAAACATCAAGTTTAATAAAGAGTTTTTACCGTTAAACCCAAACGGAATGACATTTACTGCTTTTAAAAACGAAGCAATTATTTCTAAAGAAACCTATTATTCAATTGGTGGCGGATTTATTATACAAAATGATGATTCTTTAGTTGATGAAATAGAAGTGACTAAACAAAATTTTCCTTTTCCAATTAATAGAGCAATTCAATTAGAAGAATATTGCGAGCAACAAAATAGGTCGATTTCTGAAATTGTTTTTCAAAATGAATTGGTTCTTAATTCTGCAGAAAAGATAGATAATGAACTGCACAGAATCTGGGCAACAATGTTAGAATCTATTTATATAGGTTGTCATACAAAAGGCATTTTACCTGGCGGATTAAATGTTAAAAGACGTGCTTTTGATACGCATGTTAAACTAATTAAAGATACCAATTACTCGAACCCTACAGAATGGATTACTGCAATTAGAAGTACAGAAGTAAAATTTAGAGAAATTTTAAAATGGGTAAGTTGTTTTGCGCTTTCTGTAAATGAAGTAAATGCATCTTTAGGACGTGTTGTTACTGCACCAACAAATGGTAGTGCAGGTGTAATTCCGGCAGTTTTAATGTATTATTTGGTGATAGAAAACCACGAAGCCGATTTTAACCACATTAAAAAATTCTTATTAACTGCTGGCGAAATTGGTAGTATTTTTAAGAAAAATGCAACTATATCTGCAGCTATGGGAGGTTGTCAGGCAGAAATTGGAGTTTCGTCTGCAATGGCAGCAGCGGCTTTAACCGAGTTGTTAGGTGGCACAGCTGCACAATGTTTGGTTGCCGCAGAAATTGCTATGGAACATCATTTAGGATTAACTTGCGATCCTATTGGAGGCTTGGTTCAAGTACCTTGTATAGAGCGAAATTCTATGGGCGCAATAAAAGCAATTCACGCCG
>CAYWOM010000448.1:0-2024 GCA_964459905.1 uncultured Polaribacter sp.
TCATTTAATGAAATAAATTTAGTGTAAGTGGATGTTTATTTTTATTATTTTCTAGCTATTTCTATTTTTTTTATTCAATAATTAATTGAATATTTCTACTGCCTGTTGGCGTAGAAATTTTTGCAATATAAACACCACTTGCAAAATTAGCTACATTAATAGTTGCTTTAATACTATTTGGATGAAGCACTTTAACTTGATTACCAAGAACATCAAAAAGTGTAATTCTTATAATGGTTTTGTTATCTGAAGTTATGGTTAGCACATCTTTTGCAGGGTTTGGATAGCTCTGTATTCCATCTATTTTTGATAATTGATTAGTCTCAGTATTTAGTGTAGTTACCACTTGTTTTATATCATCAAACAAAAAGGTTGCGTTAGCAGATGCATCATTTGGTGTAGCGTAGCCAAGCATTAATGTTAGTACATTATAAATTGGGCTATCATTGTTTGTAAAGTTCCATGTATAAGTTGCCCATTCGCCAGATACAGTAGTAAGAGCGTTTCTTTCATCGGCAAAAGCAGCTTGGTTACTTTCTATTTTAAATTTTAGTAACGTACCTACTGGCGCATCTGTATATACTTTCATAGATATCGAACCGATAGTAGAAAAATTGCTAATAAAACTTGTTAATGCTAGCTTACTTTTTGCCCATGGTGCACCGCCACTTCTAATAAATTGTCCAACAGTAGCACTAGGATTGTTGGCGTTTATATGTGGATTTGCTATTATAGTTGCGATTCCTCCGTCTTCATTTATAAAATCTGTAGTAACAACGCTTGCTTCAAAATCGATTGGAAATTTTGTTGGTAAAGCTTCAGGTAAAGCAGAACCTACCAATTGTTGCACATCATCAAAAAGAAACGTAGAAGTTGTTGATCCATCGCCTACATTACCAAAATCGAATAAAAACATAATCTTATTAAAATCTTTGGTTTGGCCATCAAAATTCCAACTGGCAGTTTCCCATTCTCCAGATACTGTGGTTAAAAAGTCTAAATTGGTTTTGCCATCTGCACCTTCTAGTTCTAATTTAATTCTAGTGCCTATAGGAGCTGTAGTATATACTTTCATAGAAATATGCCATTTGGTAGATAAATCTATATTATTACTAAGAAATATTTTACTTCCACCCCAAAATTCGCCACCATTTCTTATAATTTGACAAACAGTATTACTTGTATTTATGCCATTAGTTTGTGGGTTTGAAATTATACTAGCCATAGACCCAGAATAGTTAAGTAGATCGGTGCTAACAATACCTGTTTCAAAATCTATTGGTAATGTTGTTGGTATTGGCGCTACTGGGCCAGTTACTTGTGCTATGTCATCAAAATAGAAAGTAGAATTTATTGTGCCATCCCCTAGATTACCATAATCAAACATAAAAACAACTTCGTTTAAATTATTTTGGGTGCCCACAAAAATCCATTCTAAGGTCTCCCATTCACCAGATACAGTTGTGCTAGCATTAACGTCTACAGAAGGTCCTGTTCCTTCTAGTTTAAATTTAACAGTTGTTCCTACGGGCGCCGTAGTATATACTTTCATAGTTATTTTTGTTAATACAGAAAAATCGAGATTGTTTGTTAAGAGAATTTTACTTCCTCCATAAGTAGCTCCGCCATCTCTTACAATACTAGCAACTGTATTACTAGTGTTAATTCCTGATATTAGTGGATTTGTAGTTACCATTGCCGTTCCTCCGTCAAAATCAACAAAATCAGCGGTTGTTACATCGGCTTCAAAATTAATAGGCAAGCTTTGAGAAAATCCATAAGAGAAAACAAATAGACTTAAAAGGAGTACAATTTTTTTCATTTTAATATAGTTAAGGGTTAACAAAAATGTGCTATTTATGAAAAAGTATTAAGCTTTTTTTCTATAAGGTAAGCAGTTAATTTTTTTAGATTTTATTAATAGCAATATAAATATTAAATTTAATGATAATGCTAGTTTTAAAAAAAAAACAGTTAATTTTTTAAATATTACAGAAATTTAATATTCGTATTACTTTGCTATA
>CAYWOM010000449.1:0-2007 GCA_964459905.1 uncultured Polaribacter sp.
AGTGTTTTTTAAAGTACTTATTTTAAGGTTATGTATTTAATTTATGCCTCCCATTAACAGGAGTAATTTAAAAAAAGAAAAACTTTCTTTTTTCTTTTTTTGTTTTTATATAATTAAAATTTATATATTGCTTTGGTAAACCAAACTGGTAAACCAGATTGGTTTGCCAAATATAATAGTTTTATTGTAATAAAAAAAAAATTATTAATTATTTCATAAAATATTCTCTGAAAGCATTAAAAGTATTTGATTTTTAGAAAGTTACAATAAAATAAAGTGGAGAGTGATAATGTTTAATAGGTTTGTAATCATTATATAAATAATACCTTACATTTCTTGAAATAACCGTTGGTAAATAATTTAGACCTATGAGTAAGACTTACTTAATATTGATAATTCATAGTGTTTTCTCAAAATAAAAATTAGAACACGAGTTTTAAAGAGCACCTTTTAATTAATAATAAAAAACAATTCAACATGGCGACAAACAGTATTACTTTTTCAGAAAAAATAAAAAAAAGACTTAAGGACTTTGGACCTGCTTTTTTTATTATAGGTTATGTAGTAGGAACTGGAAGTGTAACTTCTATGGTAGTATCTGGTGCTAAATTTGGATTAAGCCTATCTTGGGCACTATTACTTTCCTGTTTTTTTACTTATTTTCTTCTTATTGCAATTAGTAAGTTGACTATTGTTTCTGGAGATACCCTTATGTTTAATTTTAAAAAGACATTTGGAAAACCTATTACCATTTTTATTATAACTGCACTTGCAGTCTCTATTGTTTCATCTTGTATAGGCGTTATGGGTGTAGTTGCTGAGGTAACTATGGAATGGATCTCTGTAAAAACAGATATTTCTTTTTTAAATGGACCTGTTGTTTCTGTTTTTTTTATAACACTTTTAATTGGTCTTTTTTGGACTGGAAAACATCAAAACTTCATTAAAGTAATGAGTGCATTGGTTGGTTTTATGGCATTCGCTTTTTTAATTACAAGTTTTATGGTTGTAAAAGAATCTGGAGTATCTATTATGGAGTTTTTTCCAGAATTACCAAAAGGAGACAATACAGGATTAATTATTGCAGGAATGGTAGGCACTACTATGGCAGGAGTTTGTTTGGCTTCTCGTAGTATTTTGGTTCAAGAACAAGGTTGGGGATTAAGTGATTTAAAGAAAGAAAATAAAGATGCGATGTCTTCTATGATTATGACTTTTTTAATTAGTCTAGCTATTATGATTAGCGCTACAGGAACACTTTATTTTACAGGGACTAAGGTAGATAGTGCTACAGATATGATGAATGCATTAGGGCCTTGGGCTGGAGATTTTGCTTTGACTTTATTTACTTTAGGAATTATTGGGGCAGGGTTATCATCCATTTTCCCAAACCTTCTATTATTTCCTTGGCTGATTGCAGATTATACAGGAACGTCAAGAGATATGAAAAGACCTTTGTTTAAGTTTATTGTAGTTTTAGTGGCATTGTCAAGTTTAATTGTACCTGTCTTAGGTGGTAAACCAGTATGGATTTTAATTGCTTCTCAAGCATTAAGTCCATTTGTAATGCCATTGATTACATTGTTTCTAATCATTCTATTAAATAAATCAGAAGTGATGAAAACACATAAAGTTAAAATAGGAATGAATATTGCATTAGGAGCTACCTTTATTTTTAATTGCTATATGCTGTATATTGCATTTAATGGATTCATAAAATTCATACAGTAATACAACACAAATTATAAACTTATAAAATACCTTTCAGAAGACTTAGAGCACATGAATGAACATTTACAAAAACATGCACATATACCTTTAAAACAAACTTTTAACAGAGTTTGGAGAACCTACCAAGGTGGTGCTTTGATTGATAGTTGGAAAAAAACATCTCCAGAAACAGATGGAAGTATGCCCGAAGAATGGATTATGTCTACCATCACAGCACGTGGGAAAAACAGACCTAAAAATGAATTTTTCGATCATTTACCTTTTTAGCGCTGACAA
>CAYWOM010000450.1:0-2003 GCA_964459905.1 uncultured Polaribacter sp.
TTAAATAACAGCTTGGGAGCTAAGATTTTTCTTACATTTATTTACTTGGTTAACGAAGTAAATAAAATAAATTTAATGTAACCGTTATTCTCTTTTTCAATTTTAATGGAAGCAAAGATATAATTTCTTTTAAAATATGAGGATATTCATTTACATTATTATTAGTCTTATTACAAAATAAAGGTATCTAAAAGTATTTCAACCTTACAAAAAAACAATTACGTTAACACCTCTTAATAAATATTTTAAAGCAAAAAAAGTCTAAAAAAACACTAATACAACGTATTTCACACGGCAACAAAACGTTATTAATTTTAATGGGACTTATTATTAATATTAAAAAAATCGACCTTAAGTTTTAAATTTTTTTTTACTTAAAATAACTAATAAGCAAACACTTTGTAATTAGCGGTTACTATATCTTTTTTTAGACATCTATCAAATAAGTCTATTTGAGTAAAAAAAAAGATATACTTAGAAAAAATACACAAAGACATGAATAGCACAAAGTTTATCTAATCGGAATAATAATACAATTAATCTTTTTTTTTATTTTCATATATTATTAAACCTTTTATTTAAAAACTACAATACTTTGTCTACATCTTTTGATAACAGAAAATTCTTTACATCATAAACAATAGACACATCTTTTCTTAAGGTGTTTAAATCCAATTCTAAAAACTCTCTATGTGCAACAGTTAATACAATGGCATCATATTTATTATTTGGTAATTCGTTTTCCGATAATAGATTATATTCAATGTTTACCTCTAAAGGATTTGCATTAGGATCAAAAACTGTAATTTTTGCTCCGTATTCTTCTAATTCTCTTACTACATCTATCGACTTGGTGTTTCTAACATCCGGACAATTTTCTTTAAAAGTTATGCCTAAAACTAAAATAGTGGCATCTTTTATTTTAATATCTTTTTTAGCCATTAATTTTACCACTTCAGAGGCAACATAAACCCCCATACCATCATTAACTTTTCTTCCTGCTAAAATTATTTCTGGATGATACCCATATTCTTGTGCTTTTTGAGCCAAATAATATGGATCTACGCCAATACAATGCCCACCAACTAAACCTGGTTTAAATGGTAAAAAATTCCATTTTGTTCCGGCTGCAGCTAAAACATCATGTGTATTAATGTTCATTAGCCCAAAAATCTTTGCCAACTCGTTTACAAAAGCAATATTAATATCTCTTTGAGAGTTTTCTATAACTTTTGCTGCCTCCGCTACTTTTATGTTTGGTGCTAAATATGTTCCTGCAATTATAACAGATTTATAAAGTTCATCAATTTTTTTACTACTTTCTGGTGTAGAACCAGAAGTAACTTTTAAAATGTGCTCTACAGTATGTTCTTTATCTCCCGGATTAATTCGCTCTGGAGAATACCCTGCATAAAAATCTTTATTAAATTTTAATCCTGATATTTTTTCTAAAATAGGAATACATTCTTCTTCCGTTGCTCCTGGGTATACTGTAGATTCATAAACAACAATATCCTCTTTTTTCAACACAGCCCCTACAGTTTCACTTGCTTTAATTAAGGGAGTTAAAACAGGCCTATTATTTTTATCTACAGGTGTTGGAACGGTAACAATATAATAATTACAATCTTTTATAGCTTCTAAAGAAGTAGTGCAAAAAAGACCTTTATCTCTAGGAATCTCATTAACAAGAACCGCCTGTAAAACTTCCTTCGAAATTTCTAAAGTAGTATCTGTACCAGACATTAAATCTTTAACTCTTTGTTTATTTATATCAAAACCTACTACGCTGTATTTTGTTGCAAATAATCTTGCTAAAGGCAAACCTACATAGCCTAAACCAATAATTGCTATTTTTTTTTGTTTCATCAATTTATAAATTTTCCCAATACCATTTTACGGCTTCTTTCAACCCTTTTTGTAAAGAAAATTGTGGATTATAGTTTAATAATTCTTTTGCTTTATTTACGCTAGCATGTGAATGCGGAATATCTCCTTGCCTG
>CAYWOM010000451.1:0-1998 GCA_964459905.1 uncultured Polaribacter sp.
GAATATTTACAATTTTACTAGGTGCAATTTGATGATCTGAACCACCGTTTCTAATTACATAAATCAGTCCATCATCAGAAATATAATTTACATACCAAGAAATTTCATCTGCATGCCCTTCAATAATTACTTTGTATTTTGCATCTGGATTGATAACTCCTACAGCTGAGCCGTATGTATCTGTAATAAAGCTATCTACATAAGGTTTTAAATAATCCATCCAAATTTTTTGCCCTTCCCATTCATACCCTGTTGGTGCAGCATTGTTTAAGTATTTTTCTAAAAATGTAAGTGATTTTTTAGTTAAAATTGATTTTTTTGCCATGCGATATAAGTTTATATAATTAAATATATTTAAGGATTAAAATGTATAAATATTTCTGTAAGATTTAGATTTTCGATGTCAAAAAGAAAAAACACCAAAAACATTTTTACATATTTTCGTAAAAATAAAACCATTTTTTAGGTTTTACATTAAAAAAAGCAGAAAAAAATGTAACAAAAGTACTTACTTTTACACTTATCATAAAAGTATAAAACATTAAAGCTAAAAATATGAAGTTAGTAATTAAGAATTTAACAAAGACTTACAAAAACGGTGTAAAAGCTATTGATGATTTAAGTATTGAAATTGGTAGCGGAATGTTTGGTTTATTAGGGCCAAATGGTGCTGGTAAATCTTCTTTAATGCGAACCATTGCAACGTTGCAAAGTCCAGATTCTGGTACTATAACTTTTGGCGATATTAATGTTTTAGAAGACAATATGTCTTTGCGTAAAATTTTGGGGTATCTGCCGCAATCTTTTGGGGTTTATCCTAAAATGTCTGCAGAAGATTTATTACATTATTTTGCCACTTTAAAAGGAATTTCTAATAAATCTGAAAGAAATGCTATAGTAAAAGAAGTTTTAGAAATTACCAATTTATATGATGTTAGGCACAAACATGTAGCAGGTTATTCTGGCGGAATGAAACAACGTTTTGGCATTGCACAATTGCTGTTAAATAACCCAAAATTAATAATTGTTGATGAGCCAACTGCTGGGTTAGACCCAGCGGAAAGACATCGGTTTTTAAATGTTTTGCGTGAAGTTGGTACCAATTGTACCGTTATATTTTCTACACATATTGTAGAAGATGTAAAAGAATTATGTAATGAAATGGCAATTTTAAATGGCGGAAAAATTTTAAAACACACTACGCCTTTAAAAGCTACCAAAGAATTAGAGGGTACTATTTGGACTAAAATTATTGAAAGAGACGATTTGGAAGAAAATGAAAAAATGTTCACTATTTTATCTTCTAATTATAACCAAGATAATACACTAAATATTAGAGTGCATGCTAAAGAAAAACCTTCGGATGATTTTGCTGCCTCTAATCCGCAATTAGATGATGTGTATTTTATCGCTTTAAAACAAGATGAACCACAATTAGTTTAAAAGTTGTTAAATAGCAATTTTACAAAGTAGGTTCGTTTTCTTTAAAAACTAAAAATCATCAACCATCAACTATCAACCAAAAAAAATGTTTTCAACAATATTTATACAAGAATTAAAATACTGGTTTCAAAAACCTGCAACTTATATTTTTACAGCTATCTTTTTTGTAATTGCTATTTTTTTATCATCTAGTTCAGCGGGTATTTTTGACGGATTTACCCCAACAACAGGTTCTTCTAGAATTGTAAATTCGCCAATGGCTATTAACGGAATGTTTAATGCGATGGCTATTTTTTTATTCTTTTTATTTCCATCTATTATTGGGGTTTCTGTATACAGAGATTATAAAAGTAATATGCATTCTATTTTATATTCATATCCTTTTTCTAAGCAAAGTTATTTATTAGCAAAATTTTTAAGCTCATTTCTTATTGTTTTACTAATAATATTAGTTGCAGGAATTGGTCTTTTTATAGGGTTTAGGTTACCTGGTACGAACTCTGAAATTGTAAGTGCTTTTAATTTTTCTTCATATTTACATTCTTACTTTGTTTA
>CAYWOM010000452.1:0-1991 GCA_964459905.1 uncultured Polaribacter sp.
ATAGCCTATAATACTGCAAATAACATTACTCCTACTCAAATTAATAAAAAAATTGATGATACATTATCTAAATCTGCTGTGTCTAGTTACCATTTGACAATGCAAAACAAGTTGCCGCAGAACAAGATTTACAGTATTTACCCAAAGAAGAAATAGAAAAACGCATTAGAGAAAAACGCAAACATATGGAGGCTGCTGCAAAAGGGTTAGATTTTATTGTAGCCGCTAAATTACGAGATGAAATTGCTATTTTAAAAGAGAAAGTTTAGTTTAAATAGTATATATATTTATCAAAATTTAAAAATAAAAAAATTATGAAGTTAAGAATTACACTTACAATCTTACTCTTTATTAGCTTAAACGCTATTGCTCAAATTAAATTTGAAAACGGATATATCATAAATAATAATGATGAAAAAATAGACTGTTTAATAAAAAATGAAGATTGGCTTCATAACCCTACAAGCTTTCTTTACAAAATAAATAAAAACGCTAAAGAAATAACTGGAACTCTAAGTAGCATTAAAGAATTTGGGGTAAACGGATTAAGTAAATACAAAAAATTTAAAGTAAATGTAGATAAATCTGGTACTAACGTAAATCAGTTAAGTAATAAACGTACGTATGATTTTGTTGTAGAAACCTTATTTTTAAAAGCTTTAGTAGCAGGAAGCGCAAATTTATACGTATATGATGAAGGAAGTTTTGTGAAATATTTTTACGCTAAAAAAAATACACCAATTAAACAATTAGAATATAAAGAATACTTAAATTCCACAGGGCTCTTAGTGAAGAATAAAAATTATTTAACACAATTAAGATTAGATGTTTCTTGTAATAATCTTGATTATAAAAATATTAAATATAAGAAAAATAGCCTTGTTGATTATTTTTTAGCTTACAATAATTGTAATGGAAACAGTAATATTGTAGAAGATTTTACAGCATCAAATAAAAAGGATGACTTTAATTTAATTGCTAAATTTGGAATTGGAAATGCTACTATTACCCCCTCTAATAATACTTTTGGTTATGGTAATATAGAAAGTAATGGAATTAATCTTAGAATGGGAATTGAAGCAGATTATATTTTACCTTTTAATAAAAATAAATGGTCTATTTTTATAGAACCAACCTATCAAACCTATAAAGGGGATATTGAAGGAACGCAATCTGGAGAAATAACCTACAATTCAATAGAAGTACCCTTAGGTGTTAAACATTATATGTTTTTAAACAACAAAGCTAAGCTCTTTTTAAGCGCTGCTTATGTGTTAGATTTTACTATGAATTCTAAAATTGACTTTAAAAATTTAGGTGATTTAGAAGTAACATCTTCATCAAGTACTCAAATAGGTTTAGGATATAATTACAACAACAAATATACGCTAGAAGCAAGGTATAACATGGGTAGAGATTTAACCCAAAACTACTCATATTGGAAAACAAACTACAGTGCTTTTTCTATTATTTTAGGCTATAAATTTCTATAACAAAGTAAATTTAATTTGGTTCTAGTACTATTTTAATGCTAACTAATAAATTACTTTTTTGAAAAAAAATATAATTCTTTTTCAAAAAAAATAAAATATTTTAGTAATTATATTCTATTTTTTTCGTCTTAATTTATACTAATTTTAAATAAATTAAAAATGAAAAATGTAAAAGTAAGTATCGGATTAAAAATGATTTTTTTAGCAACTTTATTTACTGCGTGTAGCAGTAGTGATAATCACACACCTAAAACATTTGAAGAAACAGTAGTCGTTGCAAACAGAGGTGCAGGAAGTATTAGTTTTATTGATGCTAATACAAACATTGTTACTAATACGCTTCCTATTGCTGATTCAGCACCAATGTATATTGTATACGTGCCCTCTAAAGACAAAGTATATGTAGGTGATAGAACTGCTAATAAAGTACATGTTATAAACCCAGAAACCAAACTAATTGAAACTTCTGTAACTGTTGGTAATGGTGTTTTTCATATG
>CAYWOM010000453.1:0-1988 GCA_964459905.1 uncultured Polaribacter sp.
AGAGACAGTAACAAGTATAAAATATCAATATTTAAACAACAGAATACTGCTATTTTAGTACTTAGAACCATTGTGCTTACCAACTTCAAAACCGTGTTTTCCTAAAAACTGATTTCCAGAATCGATGGCATCTTCTTCTAAGGTTGTGCCCATAGAATCATTCCAACGATTTAAATATCCAAAGAGTGAAATAACACCCAACATTTCTACAATTTCGCCTTCGTTCCAATATTTGTATAATGTTTCTTTAATTTCTGCATTTACCGCGTTTGGCACCATAGAAGCGGCTAAAGAAAAATCTAAAGCTGCACGTTCTGCATTAGAAAAAGCAGCATGAGTTTTGTATTCCCAAATATTATCTAGTTGTTCTTGTTCTGCACCATACCGTTCTGCAGCTCTAATTGCGTGCGCTTGGCAATACCTACAACCTGTTGCGTTACTAGAAACCCAAGCAATTAGTCTTTTTAAGGCAGAAGTAACCTTACCTTCATTTGCCATTACTGCCTTATTTAAGTTGATAAATGCTTTAGATATTGCAGGTCTTCGTTGCATGGTTAAAACTGAATTTGGGCAAAACCCCAGTGTTTCATTAAAGAATTCAGCTAATTCTTTGGTTTCTAAATCGTGTTCTGCATGTAATGGTGTTACTAATGGCATATTTTTTTTTATTTTCTTATTAAGCTAATACTTCCTTTTTTTACTATTGAAAGTCCGTTTTGGTCTGTTAAAATTGTTTGAAACCAATAGGTACTAGACGGCAGTAATTTTCCTTGGTATGTACCATTCCAACCTAAACTTGCTGCGTCTATTTTATAGATAAAAGCCCCAAATCTGTTGTAAATATAAATATCTGAAACGGTATAAAAATTTTTATTATAACCTTTTATGTGCCACAAATCGTTTCTACCATCGTTATTTGGAGTAAAAAACTTTGGGTATTCTAAAATTGAAAACGAATATGCTGCAATACCACATCCTCCTTTATCTCTAATATAAAGTGTGTGAATTCCTGTAGAAATATTTTCAAAAAAACCAAGTTCTTTATACCTCCCAAATTCATCATCTAAAGAAAATTCATAGTCACCAATTCCTAAATTAGAAAGTGCTACGGTAATTGAATTGTTGCTAGAATCATCAATAATAACAAGGTCTTCTTTTGTAATGATTGCTATTTCGGAATTGCGAACAAGAATGCTTTTTTCTACTGATTGGCAGCTGGCATTAGAAAACGCAACCACGCTATAATTGCCGGGTTCTGAAACTGAATTTTCTAATAATTCTCCAGGAATAATTACACCTTCTTTTTTCCAAACATAGGTATAATTTGCTTGCGGATTGATTACTTTTAATTGAATAGTACCAACATCATTACATAAAACCACTGTATCATTTTCAACATCGAAATCTGGTATTAGAGTATTTACAGTTGCAGTAACCTCGGTTCTGGTAGAAGAAATACAATTATTATTATTTGCTTCAATAAAATAAGAAGTTGTTGTGTTTAAAACGGGTGTTTCAAAACTATTTCCAATAAAAAGTGGTGTTGTACTTGTTAAAGAATCAAACCAGTAAATATTTCCAGCAGATACTGTAGCGCTTAAAGTAGCCGTTCCTTCACAAATTAAATCTTCAGTAATACCCGTTATTATTGGTCTTTGATTTACGGTAATTATTACTGGGGTTCGGTCTAAAGTAGTGCATCCATTTACAGAAACTGTTGCAAAATAGGTTGTATTATTTGTTAAAACAGGTGTTGTAAAATTGTTTCCTGTGGCTACTAATGTACCTGTTGTTTGGGCATCGAACCATAAAATTGTTCCTTCACTTGGTGTGGCAGAAATTGTAGCAACGCCGCTTTGGCAAACAACAGCTTCTGTAATGTTTAAAATTTGAGGAATATAAATACTTGTACTTGCCACAATATTTAGCGGAGCAACACCAAATTATGCTAATTGGAACAATAATGAACCCAATGATTTTAAAGGAAA
>CAYWOM010000454.1:0-1986 GCA_964459905.1 uncultured Polaribacter sp.
GTTGCCAATAGAGTTATAGAGTTAACACCAAAAGGTGTTATTGATAGACATACTAGCTTTGATGAGTATTTAGCAGATCCAAAAATTAAAGAATTACGCGAGAAAATGTATTCTTAATAATATTTTCTTACCAAGTTTTATAAAAAAAAAGCGTTCGATATTTCGAACGCTTTTTTTTAAATTTATAGTTGTATATTATTTTACAGCCATCAATTCAACATCAAAAATTAACGTTGCATCTGCCGGTATTACACCTCCTGCACCTGCAGAACCGTAGGCTAATTGCGACGGAATTACAAAACGCGCTTTGTCGCCAACTTGTAATAATAATATTCCTTCATCCCAACCAGCAATTACTTGTCCAACACCAACATTAAAATCGATGGGTTGTTTTCTCTTGTAAGAAGAATCAAACACAGTACCATCTAATAATTGTCCTTTATAATGTACAGAAACTCCAGCACCTTTTGTAGCTTGTTTTCCGGTTCCTTTTTGTAAAATTTGATAACGTAAACCGCTTGCAGTTTCATCATAACCAGTAGCAATAGAGTCTAATAATTCTTTTTGTTTTGCTTTTTCATCAGCTTCACGTTTTTCTCTAGATCCTTCAAAAGTTCTAAAAGATTCTACAGCGTTAAAAGCTTCTGCAGCTGCACCAACTCGTATAATTTCGATAGTAGTTAAGTCATCTCCTTGTGCAACAGCATCTACAATATTTTGTCCTTCTATTACAGAACCAAAAACAGTATGCTTATTGTCTAACCACGGCGTAGGAACATGGGTTATGTAAAACTGGCTTCCGTTTGTTGCAGGACCAGAATTAGCCATTGCTAATTTTCCGGGAGCATCATGTTTTAAATCTGGGTGAAATTCATCATCAAATTTATAACCAGGGTTTCCGGTTCCTGTTCCTTGTGGACAACCACCCTGAATCATAAAATCTGGAATTACTCTGTGAAATTTTAATCCGTTATAATAAGGTGTTCCTTGCTCTTTTACAGAGTTTTCTAAATTTCCTTCAGATAAAGCAACAAAGATACCAACAGTTCCGGGTGCTTTTTCGTCTTCTAATTTTACTAAAATATTACCTTTTGTGGTGGTAAATTTTGCGTATATTCCGTTATTCATTGTTAATTTATTTTTAGTGTTTTTTTTTTTAATTTTTAAATTCGCTTGTAAAATGTAATTTTACAGTTGGGTATTTACTTTGTGTCATTTGTATGGTAAATTCAGAATCTGCTAAAAATACTAACTGCCCTTGCTTGTCTTTTGCTAAATAACGTTGCTTTACACGTTTAAAATTCTTAAATTCTTCGTTCTTAATATCTTCTGGTTCTACCCAACATGCTTTGTGTACTTGTAAGTTTTCGTAAGTACATTTTGCACCGTATTCATGCTCTAATCTGTATTGAATTACCTCGTATTGAAGTGCACCAACAGTACCAATTATTTTACGACCATTCATGTCTAAAGTAAATAATTGGGCAACTCCTTCGTCCATTAATTGATCTAAACCTTTGTATAATTGTTTAGATTTCATGGGGTCGGCATTGTTTACATAACGAAAATGCTCTGGCGAAAAACTTGGAATTCCTTTAAAGTTTAGTTGTTCTCCTTCTGTTAATGTGTCTCCAATTTTAAAATTTCCGGTGTCGTGTATACCAACAATATCTCCTGGAAAAGATTCATCTACAATTTCTTTTTTCTCAGCAAAAAATGCATTCGGACTCGAAAATTTTACTTTTTTACCATTTCTAACATGTAAATAAGGCGCATTTCTTTTAAAAGTACCAGATACAATTTTAATAAAAGCCAATCTGTCTCTGTGTTTAGGGTCCATATTTGCATGAATCTTAAAGACAAAACCAGTTAATTTTTCTTCTTTAGAATCTACTAAACGTTCTTCTGCTTTTTTAGGTTGTGGCGATGGTGCAATTTCTATAAATGCATCTAACAATTCTTTTACACCAAAATTATTTAAAGCAG
>CAYWOM010000455.1:0-1983 GCA_964459905.1 uncultured Polaribacter sp.
AATTTGCGGCACTGTTGCAGGAATTGCTTTCGTAATAATGAAAATGAGAAGAACCGTTTCTTTTTTAGAATTAAATCATAATATTGTAGAAGCTAAAATGGCTGAAGAAGCGCTACAAATTTTAGAGACGAAAACAAATTTACCCGATATTATTTTGTTAGATTTGAATATGGCAAAAATTAGTGGAATAGAATTTTTAACCATTTTAAAAAAAGATGACGATTTAAACCATATTCCGGTAATAATACTTACAACATCAGACAACGATAAAGATCTTTTTAAATGCTATAAATTAGGTATTTCTGGTTATATTTTAAAACCATTAAAATATGAAGACTATGTTAAAAAAATAGAAGTTGTTTTGTCTTATTGGAGTGTAAATGAGTTGATAAAATATTAAGATTAATTATGAAAGGAATTATTTTTACCGAGTTTTTAGATTTAGTTGAAGATAAGTTTGGTTTAGAAATGGCCGATAAAATTATTACAGCATCTAATTTAGAGTCAGAAGGAGTATATACTGCTATTGGAACCTATAGTTTTTCTGAAATGTTACAATTATTGCAGCACTTAAGTGCAAATACAGGTATTTCTATAGACCAGTTGTTGTTAGTGTACGCGGAGCATTTTTTTAGTGTTATAGAGACTAGTTACCCAGGTTTATTGGCTACTTACAAAGATCCTATAGAAATGATTTCTTCTATAGAAAACCATATTCATATAGAGGTAAGAAAAATTTATCCAGATGCAGAATTGCCAACATTTATAGTTGAAGAGAAAAAAGAAGACTCTTTAATTTTAACCTACAAATCAAGCAGAGCAATGCATCACTTTGGGTTGGGTTTAATGAATAAAACTTTTGAGCATTTTAATTCTAAAGCTTCCATTGTTTTAGAGAAAATAAAAGAAGACGGTACAGAGGTAAAGTTTATCATTAATAGAATTAATGCATAAAGAAAAGATTGAAATATTAGAACGTGCCCTAAAACGCGAAAAAGCTGCCAGAAAGCAAGCTGAAAAAATCTTAGAAGATAAATCTAGAGATTTATATCTTTTATCAGATAAATTAAAAAACACTAACGAGCAATTAGAAAATCTTTTACAAGAAAAATCGTCTCAACTACAAGGTGTTTTCGAAAACATAAATGATGCATATTTAATTATAGATTTAGACGGTAATGTTATTAATATGAATAACGTTGCCATCGATTTATTTGGATATGATATAGAAAAAGAAAATTTAAACGTTGCTCAATTAATTTATGTTAAAGACATAGAATATGCTTACAATTCTTTTAATACGCTTATAGAATTAGGTATATTTTCTAACTATATAGCAAGAATTTACACAAAAAAGAAACTTGTAAGATGGGTACAAATAAATGCAACTATTATTTTTGATACCGATAAAAAACCGATTGCTGCTCAAGGTATAATTAGAGATATTACTTTAGAAAAAGAATCTGAAGATTTACTACTAGAATCGAAAAATAGACTTGCTTCTTTAATCTTAAATTTAGATAGCGGTGTTTTATTAGAGGATGAAAACAGAAAAATAGTTTTAACAAATACTAAATTTTGCGAATTATTTAAAATACCTGTATCTCCAGAATTATTAATAGGAAATGATTGCACAAATGCAGCAAAAGATACCAAAGGTTTATTTAAAAACCCAGATGATTTTATTAATAGAATCAATGAAATTCTAGTAAACAAAAAAGAAGTTATTGGAGATGAAGTTATCATGCAAGATGGTACTATTTTAGAAAGAAACTTTATACCCGTTTTAAACGGTAATCAATACAAAGGGCATCTCTGGACCTATAGAGATGTTACTTTAAAAAGACAATATAGAAAAAGTTTAGAAAGCCAAAAACAAAAATACAGTAGCATTATAGCCAATATGAATTTAGGTTTGGTTGAGGTAAATATGAATGATGAAATTTTGATGGTCAACCAAAGTTTTACAAAATTATCTGTTTT
>CAYWOM010000456.1:0-1979 GCA_964459905.1 uncultured Polaribacter sp.
TTTTTTTCATTTTTGAATTTTTCCCCACCAAAATACATTACAGTCGGTTCAATGATAAAACGATCGTAAATACACCTGTTTTTTATCAAAAAAACATAAGGTTTATTATAATTTTTAGCAAAACTTTAATTAATAGTATCGTTTTAAAATCTTTTAATTAATAGTATATTGCAAAGTAAATTTTGATAAAAGAAATATATGAAAATAATAGTACCAATGGCCGGCATAGGCTCTCGTTTAAGACCTCATACACTCACAATTCCTAAACCATTAACTGTAATTGCAGGCAAACCAATTGTACAACGTTTGGTAGAAGATATTACTGCTGTTGTAAATCAAAAAATAGAAGAAATTGCTTTTATTATTGGCCCAACGGCAAAAGGATTTCCATCAAATACAAAAGACGAATTATTAAAAATAGCCAAAGAATTAGGTGCAAAAGGATCTGTATACGTGCAAGAAGAAGCGCTAGGAACTGCACATGCAATATACTGTGCAAAAGAATCTTTAAATGGTCCTTGCGTAGTTGCTTTTGCTGATACTTTATTTAAAGCAGATTTTACGTTAGATGCCAATGTAGATGGTGCAATTTGGGTGAAAAAAGTAGAAGACCCAAGTGCTTTTGGTGTTGTAAAACTAAAAGATGGTTTTATTACAGATTTTGTAGAAAAACCAAAAGAATTTGTGTCTGATTTAGCAATTATTGGTATTTATTATTTTAAAGATGGCGATAAAGTAAAGAATGAAATAAAACATTTAATAGATAATGATTTACGTGAAGGAGGAGAATATCAATTAACAAACGTTTTAGAATCTTTAAAACAACAGGGTGCCAAATTTATTCCAGGAACTGTAGATGTTTGGATGGATTGTGGTAAAAAAGACCCAACTGTAGATACTAACAAACAAACTTTAGGTTTTGAATATGAAGCGGGCAAAAACTTGGTTTCAGACTGTGTTGTTTTAGAAAATTCAGAAATTATTCAACCTTGTTTTATTGGCAAAAATGTTGTTTTAAAGAATACCAAAATAGGGCCTTATGTTTCTTTAGGAGCAAATAGTATTGTAGAAAATGCTACCATAGAAAATTCATTAATTCAATCTAATGTAACAATTTCTAATGCTAATTTAAACAATGCCATGATTGGTAATCATGCAACATATAATGGTAAATTTACTTCTGTAAGTATTGGCGATTATACAGAATTAACATAAAATGAATTTCAGAAAAGAGCAAAAAGAAGAAACAGTAAAGAATCGTTCAATTTTATTTACGTTTTCTGTCTTTTTTCTCTTTTCTATCAACTCTTATGCGCAAGATAGCATTTTAGCTGCAAAAGATTTAACAGAAGAAAAAGAGTTAAATTTTCAACAATTTTTTTTTAAGGCATTGTCAGAAAAATCGATAGGTAATTATCAAGTGGCAATTCAGAATTTAGAAAGTTGCAATCAAATTCTGCCTGATGATGTTGCTGTTTTCTTTGAGTTCTCTAAAAATTATTTACTTTTAAACAATACTTTACTAGCCAAAGAGTATATTATTAGAGCACTTAAAAATGAAGTAAATAATATTTGGATGCAAAAGCATTTAGTGAAAATTTATGTAAAAGATAGCAATTTTGGCGAAGCTATTCGCATTCAAAAAAAAATTACAGCTATAAATTTAAAAGAAAAATCGTATTTAGTTAGATTGTATTTTCAAAATAAGCAGTATGAAAAAGCGTATGCACTAATTAATATTCTAGAGAGAGAAAACGGATTGCCTATAGGTTTAAAAAGACTAAAAAGTAATTTAGAAAAACGTAAAGAACAACCTTTAATTAATAAAAATACAGGTAATTTACCTTCACAAGAAGAAAAATTTAAAACAGATAAATCATATCAAATTTTAGAGCAAATTTTAAAGAAATCAATAGATAATCCAGAAATTTTATTAAAATATAGTAAAGAAGAAATCGACCTTTTTCGTGCACAACCTT
>CAYWOM010000457.1:0-1971 GCA_964459905.1 uncultured Polaribacter sp.
TAATTGGTTCTTTGTCTTAAGTTTTTGCGATTGTGCTCGTCCAATTCCATCATCAATAATAGAAATTAACAATGTTTCTGAATTTTTTAATTGAATAGATATTGCTAAATTTCCTTTCTCTTTTTTGTACCTTAATCCATGCCAAATTGCGTTTTCAATGTAAGGTTGCAATAACATTGGTGGAATAGAAAACTGCTCTAAATTAATATTTTTATCAACATTTATTTGATAATCGAACTTATCTTTAAAACGGTTATGCTCTAGTTTTACATACAGTGCTAACAATTCAATTTCTTTGGTTAGCGATATAAAATCTTCGTCAGAATTTTCTAAAACAGAACGCATTAATACAGCAAATTCAGATAAATACCGGTTTGCATTTCGCTCGTCATTTACCGCAATAAAACTATTTACAGAGTTTAATGCATTAAAAATAAAATGTGGATTCATTTGAGAGCGCATCGATTTTAAAGCCAATAAATTGTTGGCTAATTTTTGTTGTTTCATGTTTTTAAACATAAAATACACCACTAAACTCATCAGTAAAAACCCGCCAAAAAGAGAGTAAATAATTATTACTTGTCTGCGACTACTTTCTTTAGATAATTTTTGATCTACAAAGGCTAAACTAATCTTACTTTCTGCCAATTCTTTGTCTTTTTCTAAGCTTGCAATTCTATTTTGATTGTCTGAAATAGTCTTAGAAAAACGTTTTATTTGCTGAATTTCTTGCTCTTTTTTAATATAAGATTCGTCTACTAATTCTACATATTCTTGATAACTTTTTAAGGCATTATCATAATCGCCAACAGTTGCATATAATTCCGATAATTTTCTTGTGGCATCTTTTTCTACAACAATATCTTTTTTTTCATCAGCATCTTTTATGCTCTTTTTTAAAAACGGAATAGCCTCTTTATAATCTTCTTTTAAAATATAGGCATTTGCTATTTTATAATTTATTTTTTGTGATGTAATAGCTTCTGGTACTATAAGTTTATTGTTTTTAGATGTGTAGTCTAGTGCTGTTTTTTTTAAACTTTCCTTTCTAAGTTTAATTTCATCATCGAAACGAGCATTAGAATTATAAAAATCTGCAACTTTCTCCTCTTCCTTTAAAGCTCTATTTATATTTTCTTTGGCCGCTAAATCTAATGAATTTTTAAATTGAAAATTTGCTTTAGAAATGTTTCCTTCTGCTGCAAAAACAGTTGCTAGTTTAGAATTTAAATCTGTAATTTTTGGAGTTACTAAATTTTCTTTAGCAATTGTTAAAGCTTGGTTATAATTCCTTTTTGCGCGCTGGTATTTTTTTATAGCAAAATCGATATCGCCTAAACCTTCTGCAACAATAATTTTTTGGTAATTGCTTACTTTTGTTAAATCTATAGATAGGTATGTTTTTCTGCTATCATCTAATTTCTTTATTAAAAACTGTGCTTTTGCCAATGCTATTTTTGCTGCAACTGTTTCTTTAATTTGTAAGGATAATTTATAGTTATTTACCGCTAAATCATATTGTTTCCAATACAAATAAATATCTGCCAATGTTTTATAAGAAGCAGCATTACGCGCCCTTGATTGCTTATTTCTTAAGGCTTTTTCAATATAATCTAAACTTTTATCAATACTTTTTTCTTTGTAAAATATTGCTGAATCTAAATATTGATGATAAAAATCTGCTAAATTAGAAGTTGTTTTTGAGTAAGAGTATTTACGCTTGTAACCAGTATTGTTACTTGAAAAACCTTCTACTAAAATCTTAATATCTTCATTAGATGTAATAGTATAATAGACGGTTTCAAAATCGGGATGTGAGATTATTAACTGGTTATTTACCTTGGCTTTTACGCTATAATTACTGTTAATTAAAGAATATCTAAATTGAAACCCATTTACAGAAACTTCTGCATTTTTTATTTGTTCTTTAGTATCTATATCTTGTATGACAACTTTTACAAAAAACTCTTT
>CAYWOM010000458.1:0-1967 GCA_964459905.1 uncultured Polaribacter sp.
CTAAAATTACTGCTTTCGGTATTGAAAGGAGTGTGATAGATTTAAATAGTAAAGTTTTAAATGAAATATAATAGCTTAATTCTTTAAGCTAAAAAAATGCATTAAATAAATGTTCACCAAAAACTCACAAACTTTAATAATTAAAAAAAAATAAAAAAACAATGAATATAACTTGTTTTGGAGAAGTTCTTTGGGATGTGTTTCCTAATCATGAAAAAATAGGAGGAGCACCTTTAAATGTAGCGAATAGATTAAGGTCTTTTAAAAATAATGTATCTATTATAAGTAGGGTGGGTGCAGATGAGAAAGGCGATAGGATATTAGAGGTGTTTAAAGAAAATGGGGTTGATGTTAGAGAGGTTCAGGTTGATGAGCAATATAAAACTGGTAAAGTTAAAGTAATTCTAAATGAAAAGGGTTCGGCGTCCTATGATATTATGTTTCCAAGGGCTTGGGATAAAATAGAGCTTACAGAGATGTCTAAAACTATTACAGAAAAATCGGATGCTTTTATTTTTGGAAGTTTGGTTGCAAGAGATGATGTGTCAAGAAACGTACTTTTTGAGCTTTTAAAATTAGCAACGTACAAAATATTTGATGTAAACTTAAGGCCTCCTTATTATACATTAGAGGTTTTGAAAGTATTAATGAATCATGCAGATTTTATAAAGTTTAATGATGATGAAATTTTTGAAATTGGAAAAGAATTAAATTCTAATACACAATCATTAGAACAAAACATTCTTTTCGTAGCTAAAGAAACCAACACAAAAACTATTTGTGTTACAAAAGGAAGGCACGGAGCTATCTTGTACTATAATGATCAGTTTTATTATAATAGCGGCTACAAAATACAGGTTGTTGATACTGTGGGGGCGGGAGATTCTTTCTTGGCTTCTATAGTAAATCAATTATTAAAAAGTACACATCCTCAAGAAGCGTTAAATTTTGCATGTGCTGTTGGTGCTATTGTGGCAAGTAGTGAAGGGGCAAATCCAAAAATAAATGAAATAGAAATAAAAGAATTGATGCATTAAAACCTTAATTTTATGAATGCTGTAATATTTCTGTCGTAAATTTAGTTGGGGGAGCGCTACCTTTTTAATATTTAAAAATAACGAAGAATATATTTTTTTATTGAGTTAGTCCTATAACTTCGGTACACTAAGCCTTTAAAATATATTATGTGGAATACTTTGAAGGCCAAAATTTACTAAGCTTTATAAGAGAACTACCCAATGATGAAGCTTGTAAGGCTTGTTTAACAAAAATAAAATGGCAAGATGGGTTTAAATGTGTGAAAAACGGCCATACAAAAGGATGAGAAAAACCAGGAAACAACTATCATTGCTATAGTTGTTATTCTATAGAAAGTACAACTTCGAACACATTATTTTATAAAGTTAAATTTGGTTTACAAAAACCTTTTGTATCCCTTTTGAGATGAGTTTAAGTAGTAAAAACATGCTATAGTTTTTTTTTTATTCAATATTTGGTCTTATTTCTTTGTATTGGTGTTGATTTTGTAAAAGTTCAAAAAAAGTCTTCTTTTTTGTTTTTTTATAGAGCACGTATTCAGAGCACTTTACCTAATAATTTCAAACTATTTCAAAAGATAATTTCAAAATTAGTTGCGAGAGTTAAAACAAGTTGTATCTTTGCACCCGCTAAGAGAAAAACACAGTAGTGGTTTGGTTTAGCAAGGTTCATTGAGGTTTGGTTTAGTATTGATAATTTGATTAGGGTTGTAGTTGTAGTTTTATAAAGGGGCTAAAAAATACTTCAGATTTAATTAGGTTGTTGGTTTAAAAAGCAGGTATCTTTGCAGTCCGAATTTTCGGGCAAATAAGTTCAGTTTTTTAAGGGTTTAAAAAGAAATAAAAAAAAAGCATTTTTTTTATTGCAGGATTAGAAATTAGTTCTAGATTTGCACCCGCTAAGACAAATAGCAAAACAGTTCAGAGAGG
>CAYWOM010000459.1:0-1962 GCA_964459905.1 uncultured Polaribacter sp.
AACAACTAACCTGTTTGTTTTCTTTACAGAAGTTAAAATTGCAGCATGATCCATTAGATGTTTTAGTTTTAGGGCACGAACCTACTTTTCCGATGTGTGTTATTGAAGTAAAGCCAATTGGCGTGTTTCACATGACAGATGAAAAAGGCCCAGATGAAAAAATTATTTGTGTTCCTATTTCAGATCCAATATGGAATAATAAAAATGATATTTCTGATTTAAATCCACATAGATTAAAAGAAATTGAGCACTTCTTTAAAGTATATAAAGATTTAGAAAAGAAAAAAGTAGATGTTGGTGGTTGGGGAGACGCAAAAGAAGCAAGACAGATTTACATTGATTGTATTGATAGATATGAAAAAAGTGACTACAAAAAGACTGATAATTTTAAGATATAGAAATTAAATAACCCATAAATTGCAAACCTCTTAAAATTAAACATTTTAAGAGGTTTTTTATTTCTCTTTGATTTTATTACATTTACAATCGTTTTAAACTAATCAAATACAAAATATTTATGGAATCAATGATGATTTATATGCCAATTCTAATGGCATTTTTAGGGCTGGCATACATGCTAGTCAAAAAATCTTGGGTAATGAAGCAAGATGCAGGTGATGGAAAAATGAAAGAAATTTCTGACCATATCTATGAGGGTGCCTTAGCTTTCTTAAAGGCCGAATATCGATTACTAGCATTTTTTGTTCTTGGAGCAAGTATTGTTTTGGCAGGAATTGCTTTTTATATGGATAGTACCTATTTAATTGTTGTTGCATTTATTATAGGTGCTATATTTTCTGCATTTGCAGGAAACATGGGAATGAAAATTGCAACCAAAACAAATGTTAGAACTACACAGGCTGCCAAAACTAGTTTACCAAATGCATTAAAAGTTTCCTTTGGTGGAGGTACTGTTATGGGGCTTGGTGTTGCTGGTTTAGCCGTATTGGGTTTAACCGCATTCTTTATACTATTCTATCAAATGTTTATGGGTGGTGTTTGGACAAATACCGACCAAATGACTATTGTTTTAGAAGCTTTAGCTGGCTTTTCTTTAGGTGCTGAATCTATTGCTTTATTTGCAAGAGTTGGTGGTGGTATTTATACAAAAGCGGCAGATGTTGGTGCAGATTTAGCAGGTAAAGTACAAGCAGACATCCCTGAAGACGATCCAAGAAATCCTGCTACAATTGCAGATAATGTAGGTGATAATGTAGGTGATGTTGCAGGTATGGGAGCCGATTTATTTGGTTCTTACGTAGCAACTGTTTTAGCGGCTATGGTTTTAGGAAATTATGTAATTAAAGATATGGGCGGTGCAATTCAGGATGCTTTTGGCGGTATTGGACCAATCTTATTACCGATGTCTATTGCTGGTGTTGGGATTATCATTTCTCTAATAGGTACTTTATTAGTAAAAATTTCATCGAACGATGCAAAAGAAGCAGATGTACAAAAAGCTTTAAATATTGGTAATTGGGCATCAATACTAATGGTTGCTGTAGCCTGTTATGGCTTAGTAACCTGGATGTTACCAGAAACAATGCAAATGGATTTCTTTGGTGAAGGTTTACAAGAAATTTCTTCTATTAGAGTATTTTATGCATGTTTAGTTGGTTTGGTTGTTGGTGCCGGAATATCTGCTTTTACAGAATACTACACAGGTTTAGGTTCTAAGCCAATTTTAAAAATTGTACAACAATCTAGTACAGGTGCAGGAACAAACATTATTGCTGGTTTAGCTACAGGTATGATTTCTACTTTTTCTTCAGTGTTATTATTTGCTGCAGCAATATGGTCTTCTTATGCTTTAGCCGGGTTTTACGGAGTTGCTTTAGCGGCTTCTGCAATGATGGCAACTACAGCAATGCAATTAGCCATTGATGCTTTTGGACCCATTGCAGACAATGCTGGGGGTATTGCAGAAATGAGTGAACAAGACCCAATTGTTAGAGAAAGAGC
>CAYWOM010000460.1:0-1959 GCA_964459905.1 uncultured Polaribacter sp.
TTAACTGTAATCCAGAAACGGTTTCTACAGATTTTGATACCGCAGATAAATTATATTTCGAGCCTGTTTTTTGGGAACATATTTATGACATAATTCGTCATGAAAAACCAGAAGGAGTTATTGTACAATTAGGCGGACAAACAGCTTTAAAATTAGCAGAAAAGTTAACTAAATACGGAATTAAAATAATTGGTACTTCTTTTGAAGCCTTAGATTTAGCCGAAGATAGAGGTAGTTTTTCAGAACTATTAAAGAGTAACAATATTCCTTATCCAGAGTTTGGTATTGCAGAAACTGCAGACGAAGCTTTGGTATTGGCAGATGAATTAGATTTTCCTATTTTAGTAAGACCTTCTTATGTTTTAGGTGGTCAGGGAATGAAAATTGTTATTAACAAAGAAGAATTAGTAGAGCATGTTGTAGATTTATTAGGCAGAATGCCCGGAAATAAATTATTGTTAGATCATTATTTAGATGGTGCTATCGAAGCAGAAGCAGATGCAATTTGTGATGCAGACGGAAATGTGTATATCATTGGTATTATGGAGCACATAGAGCCTTGTGGAATTCATTCAGGCGATTCTAATGCTATGTTACCTGTTTTTAATTTAGGCGATTTAGTAATGCAACAGATTAAAGATCATACACATACAATTGCTAGAGAGTTAAAAACAGTTGGTTTAATAAACGTTCAGTTTGCCATTAAAAATGATGTTGTATATATTATTGAAGCAAACCCAAGAGCATCTAGAACGGTGCCTTTTATTGCAAAAGCATATAAAGAACCTTATGTAAATTATGCAACAAAAGTAATGCTGGGTCATAATAAAGTAACAGATTTCGATTTTAATCCGCAATTAGATGGTTATGCAATTAAACAACCAGTATTTTCTTTTAATAAATTTCCGAATGTAAATAAGAAACTAGGACCAGAAATGAAATCTACCGGAGAAAGTATCTTGTTTATAGATAGTTTAAAAGATGATGAATTTTACAATTTATATGCGCGAAGAAAAATGTATTTAAGTAAGTAAGATTTACTTTATAGAATTAAAAAAGCCTCACAAAATTGTGAGGCTTTTTTAATTAATATTTTGACCCGAACTTATAGTGTTACAGCAAACAATATTTTAAGGACGTCACAATTATAAAACTAGTTGTTTTGTGCTGGTTTTTTAATGTTTAGTTTGTCCATTACTAATTCTGTAATGTCAAATTTATTATCTATATATGCAAACTGATTTCCAGTAATGGTTAAAATTTGTGTATAATTATTTGCCTTTGCAACTTCTTTAATGGCGTCACTTAATTTTTTATATAGCGGTCGCATTAATTCTTCGCGCTTTAATTGCATTAATTTTTGCCCGTTTTCTTGGTATTTTTTAACTTCAGCTTCTAATTCTGTAATTTCTTTTACAGCTGTTTTTTTAGCAAGCACACCTAAAATAGTTTCATTTTTCTTAAAGTTATCTACTTTAGCTTGAAATTCTTTTAATTTAATAGAAAAAGAAGAATCTAATTTTAAACCATAATTTTGAGACCTTTTTACTACAATTTGTCCTTCTGGCATTAGATTAACAATATAATCGCTATCTATTGTACCAACTTTGGTTTGTGCAATAGCAAAAGTGCTTAAAAAGGCAATACAAATACCTATAATTTTTAATTTCATTTTTTTTTTGTTTTTTGTTGAACAAAGATAGAAAAGAGAACGAATTACAAAAATTTGTTAGCTTTTATTTATGTTAATAGTATCAGAAATTTTTGCAATTATAGTTGTTTTTTCTGTTTTAAAATCGAACCATAAAGTTTCTGGGTCTTTTTTAAACCATGTTATTTGTCTTTTTGCAAAACGTCTAGTATTTTTTTTAATTTCCGAAATTGCAAAATCTTTTGTAAAAGTTCCATCAAAATAAGAAAACAACTCTCTGTATCCTACAGTTTGTAAGGCATTAAGGT
>CAYWOM010000461.1:0-1946 GCA_964459905.1 uncultured Polaribacter sp.
CCCTTCCATTGCAGAAACATTAATAATATGTTTCTTACCCGTGTTTTCTTTCATCATTAAATTTGATAAACGATTGCACAAAACAAAGGGTGCAACTGCATTTACCAACTGAACTTCTACCATTTCTGTAGTTTCTATTTCGCCTAATCGCAAACGCCAACTATTGGTTTTTCTTAAATCTACTTGTTGTAAATCTGCATCTAGTTTTCCTTCTGGAAAAACTTCTGCTGTTTGTAAGGAATTATCGAAACTATACGGAATTTGAGATAATTCTGCCGAATTTCGCAAGCCTATTCCTGGTTCTGGTCCGTGCCAAGTAACTGGTAACACATTGTTTTTACTTGTTTTTGATGAAGGAATGCTTAAATCTGATATTTCTTTTAAACATTCTTCATGATTTTCTAATAATGTTTGCGCCAACTTCGGCAATTTATCAACAGATAACTGTTCTTTTTCCATCATATGAGCATAAAACCCTGATGGCCTTCTTACAGTTTGCGCAGCATTGTTGATGAGAATATCTAATCGATCGTATTTTTGTTCTATATAATTACAGAAAATTTCTACACTTGGTATGTGTCTTAAATCTAAGCCATGAATGTGTAAACGATCACTCCACTCTTTATAATCTTCTTCTTTAGCAAAGCGAATAGCAGAATCTGCAGGAAAACGAGTAGTTGCTACAACTGTAGCGCCAGAACGCAATAACATTAAGGTAATATGATAACCAATTTTTAATCTAGAACCTGTAATTACAGCTACTTGATCTTTTAAATCGGTTGTTTGAAAACGTTTTGCGTAATTTAAATCGCCACATTCTATACACATTGTGTCATAAAAATGGTGTAATTTGGTAAAAACAGTTTTACAAACGTAGCAATTTCTTGGCGATTCTAATTCTGGTGTATCTTCTTCTGTAATTGCTGCGGCTCCTAATAATTTTGGTGCTACAAATAATGCAGCTTCTCTTGCAGAACGAATTCCAGTTGATTTTCGTGCATGTTTATCACTTTCTATTTGCTTACGTTTTGCCGCTTTTTTAGCGTCTTTTCTGCGTCGCTGAAACTCATCACGATTTGGTCTAGACAATTCGCCAGCAACCTTAAAAAGCGCAACTCTCTGCGCCTCGGGTATTTCAAATAGCTGATTTGTATCGGCTAACAAACCTTCTATTGTTTGAATACAGATATCAATCTCTGGGTTATTTTTATTTTCACTCATAATAATCATAAAATTATTACTTTATATTTTTTACTTTAAAACACTTCAACGAGCTAAGTGTAATAACTATTATTAGTAATTGATTTTTAGATAATAAAATCAATTTTAACAATATCATTTAAAATTCTAAATGTCATTCAGAACAAGGTACGAAGTGAAGAATCTTAATCTTTTAAGAAAAAAACAAACTCTCTTAAAGAGATTCTTCGTTCATTTTTCTCTCTATAATGACAAAAACTATTTTCTCTTCTTCTTTTTAGAATCTTCTGTTTTAGCAACATTAACATTAGACTGTGCCAAATAATTTGCCAACACTTTCTCTATCAACTCTTCTTTTGTTAAATGATGAAAAACGGTTCTTACTTTCTTTCTAACTTCTTCAGAAATGGTTTTGCTAGGTTTGGTTTTAAATATTTTTTTTGCCCAAATTAAGGTATTATTTTCTTCAATACTTTCTGCGTCGGCTTTTTTATATCTAGAATACGTAATTCCTAATTCCTTTTCAAAATCGGCAATGTCTTGTATTTCTTCTTTTTGTAAAATAGTTAAAGAAAGTCCTTTTGCCCCTGCTCTAGCTGTACGTCCGCTTCTATGCACATAAGCATCATAAGTATCTGGCAAATGATAATTTACAACATAAGAAATTTCTTTTACATCAATTCCTCTTGCAGCTAAATCTGTAGCCACTAAAATATCTATATGTCCTTCTCTAAACTGTCCCATAA
>CAYWOM010000462.1:0-1945 GCA_964459905.1 uncultured Polaribacter sp.
GTTGATTGGTTAACATATATAAAAGATAATTTAAAGTTAAAAGGCGCAACAACACTTTATGAAAACTATAAAGTAGATAGCATTTATTCTAAAGATTTTAATAAAAAAATACCAACCGTTGTAAAAAAGTCTTTCTTTCAATAGAAACTATTTTTTTAAACAACCCTTTAATAAGTTTTTATTATTTTAGTAGCAAATAAAGATCAATTTGGAAACTATATTTAATTATTTTGAGACAATTCCGTCTGCACATAGAAGTTTAATTTTAGTTGCAGGCATTACTTTTTTCTGGCTTTTAGAGGGCGCAATTCCGTTATTTAAATTCGATTATAAAAAATGGAAACATGCGTTTCCAAATCTATTTTTTACGTTTACTACTATTTTAATAAATTTTTCATTGCTTTTTTATTGTTAAAAACCGCAGATTGGGTACAAGCCAATAATTTTGGAATTATAAATTGGTTACCAGAAACGCCACTTTGGTTGTATGTAGTTTTAGGTGTGGTTTTTTTAGATTTTTTTGGTGCTTATTTAGCACATTTTACAGAACATAAAATAAAACCTTTGTGGATGGTACATTTGGTGCATCACTCAGACCATAAAGTAGATACAACTACAGCAAACAGACATCATCCTTTAGAAAGTGTTATTCGTTTTACGTTTACTTTATTTGGTGTTTTTTTAGTAGGAACACCTATTGCCATTGTAATGTTGTATCAATCTATATCGTTAATTTCTACACAGTTTACACACGCAAATATTAAGATTTCACCAAAGATCGATAAATTTATAAGTTATTTTATTGTATCGCCAGATATGCACAAAGTGCATCACCATAATATGTTGCCTTATACAGATTCTAACTACGGAAATATCTTTTCTATTTGGGACAGAATTTTTGGTACTTATTTAGAATTAGACAGAGATAAAGTTGTGTATGGTGTAGATACTTTTCCTGATGAAGTTAAAAACTCTTCTTTAAAAGAGCTTTTAAAACAACCTTTTCAAGGCTATAAAAAACCGACCAATATTAAAGAAGTTTAGTTTTAATAACTGCTGGTATAACAACATTAATTTTTTTTTTTTACGATAAAGAGTTTGATTTAAAAGAATCTAACTAATTATAGATATAGACAAATACCTTATTTTTCAAAAAAACTAAACACATTTCCACCATAACGCTTGTCGTAACTATGTTTTTCGTGAGTAGAAACATCGGTATGTTTAGAGTGTTCTATAATTAAAACACCATCGTCTTTAAGTATGTTTTTTTCAAAAACTAAATCTATAATTTTTAAAAACTGCTCAGTTTCAAAATCATACGGTGGGTCTGCAAAAATAATATCTGCTTGTAAAGATGTTTTTTCTAAAAACTTATAAACATCGCTTTTAAATGTATTTATTGGTAGGTCTAATTCTTTAGCAGTTGTATCTATATACTTTATACAAGCATAATGTGCATCTACAGCGCAAACACTTTTTGTGCCTCTAGACGCAAACTCGTAACTAATATTTCCAGTGCCTGCAAACAAATCTATTACAGCAATACTATCAAAATAATAGGTGTTGTTTAATACGTTAAATAAGCCTTCTTTTGCCATATCTGTTGTTGGACGAACAGGTAGGTTTTTGGGTGCTCTTAAACGTCTACTTTTGTGTTTACCGGATATTATTCTCATGAGCCTAATAATATATAATTAGCGTGTTTAGCTTGTTCTAAATGATTAAAAATAGGGTTTTTACTTTCTAAGAAGTATATATTTCTAATATAAGTAAATGCAATTTTATAAATTGCAGATGTTGTTGTTATTTCTCCTGTAAAATATAGGTTAAATTCATCTGGGTTAAGCCCTAGCTGCTCTGCAACAAATAAGATATAATAGATAAAATCTTCTTTTGTTTCAAAAGAAAAAGAATTAGAGAATAGTGTTTTTTTATTTTGAAG
>CAYWOM010000463.1:0-1933 GCA_964459905.1 uncultured Polaribacter sp.
TATTTCTACCTTTCCATTCATTTGGGTTTTTCTTAGAAGTGCCTTCAATTAAAAACTCTTCTGTTTTACCTAAATGCTGTTGTGTTCTATATAATGCGTGTTCTTGTTGTAAATCTATTATTTCTTGTAATCTGCGTTTTTTTATATCAAAAGGTACATCATCTTCCATTTTATTACCAGCTAAAGTACCTGGTCTTTCAGAGTACGAAAACATAAAACCAAAGTCGTATTTTACATACTTCATTAATGCTAAAGTATCTTTATGGTCTTCCTCTGTTTCGCCGCAAAAGCCAACAATCATATCTTGAGATAAAGACATTTCTGGAACAATTTTAAAGATATTATCTACCAACTGCATATACTCTTCACGGGTATGTTGTCTGTTCATTGCCTTTAACATTGCGTTACTGCCACTTTGTACGGGTAAATGAAGGTATTTACAAATGTTTTTATGTTTTGCCATTACATGAATTACGTCTAAACTCATGTCTTGTGGATTAGAAGTTGAAAACCGAAAACGTGTTTTTGGAAACTTTGTGGCACACATATCTAACAACTCTGCAAACCCAACTGCTGTTGCTTGCGCCATTTCTGATGCTTTTTTAAAGTCTTTTTTTAATCCGCCACCAAACCATAAAAAGCTATCTACGTTTTGTCCAAGAAGTGTAATTTCTTTATAGTTTTTATCAACCATAGATGCTATTTCTTCTAAAATACTCTTTGGGTCTCTACTGCGTTCTCTGCCTCGTGTAAAAGGAACTACACAAAAGGTACACATATTATCGCAACCTCTTGTAATAGAAACAAAAGCGGTAACACCATTAGAGTTTAAACGAACAGGAGAAATATCGCCATAGGTTTCATCTTTAGACAAAATTACATTTACAGCATCTCTACCTTCATAAACTTCTGCTAATAAATTTGGTAAATCTTTGTAGGCATCTGGTCCTACCACCAAATCAACAATTTTTTCTTCTTCTAAAAATTTTTCTTTTAAACGCTCTGCCATACAGCCTAAAACGCCTACTTTCATTTTTTTATTAACTTGTTTTACAGCATTGTATTTCTGTAATCTTTTACGAACTGAGGTTTCCGCTTTTTCTCTAATAGAGCAAGTGTTTACCAATACCAAATCTGCTTCTTCTAAAATTTGTGTGGTATTATAACCTTCTTTGTCTAAAATTGCGGCAACAATTTCACTATCATTCATATTCATTTGGCAGCCGTAACTTTCTATGAATAATTTTTTAGTGTTCTCTGGTTTATTTTTAGTTACAAGTGCTTTACCTTGTATTTTATCATCGATAACTTTTTCAATCTGTTCCATATTCAAAAAAATATGATGCAAATATACAACCAAAAATGAAAATTTATGCCATATTGGCAGAAAAACAAAAATATGATGTTACAAGTATTTATAATGGTTTTTTAATACTTATTAAAGTATTCTATTTTTTGTATAGCTTTGGGTTTTTGAAAAACCTTCATCAAAATGAAAAAATATATTTTAGCCTTAGACCAAGGCACTACAAGTTGCAAAGCCATTCTTTTTGATAAAAAAGGGGTTATTATAGCTGTAGCTCAAAAAGAGTTTACACAAATTTTTCCAAAACCGAGTTGGGTAGAACATAATCCGCTAGAAATTTTAGCAATACAAACTGCGGTTGTAAAAGATTGTCTTGCGTTAAAAAACGTCAATTTAAAAGAGGTTGCTGCAATCGGTATTACAAATCAACGAGAAACTATAGTTGTTTGGGATAAAAATACGGGAATCCCAATTTACAATGCAATTGTTTGGCAAGATAAAAGAACGGCTAATTATTGTGATGAATTAAAAACGGCTGGAAAAGCTAAAGTAATACAACAAAAAACAGGCTTGGTTATAGATTCTTATTTCTCTGCAACCAAAGTAAAATGGATTTTAGACAATGTA
>CAYWOM010000464.1:0-1932 GCA_964459905.1 uncultured Polaribacter sp.
CTTTCTTTTTACACAGATATGCAGCACATCAGGTATTTACAATGTCTAAAACTATGGAGCGTATTGCCTTTATTTTAACTTGGTTTTTTCAAGGTGCAAGCTACTTAAGTGCCTATGGTTATGGCATTATGCATCGTATGCATCATGCGTATACAGATACAGAAAAAGATCCACATTCTCCATCTCATGATGCTAATTTATTTGCCATGATGTGGAAAACAAAAAGCGTTTATCAAGATATTAATAAACAACGTACAAAAATTGATGCTCGTTTTACCAAAAACGTACCGCAATGGAAAGGTTTTGACGCTTTTGCAGGTTCTCGTTTTTCTAGAATCCTTTGGATTAGTTTCTACATTTTGTTTTTTGTAAGTTTTGCAACTGCCTGGTGGCAATGGCTTTTATTACCAATTACTTTTTTAATGGCACCAATTCATGGCGTTATAATTAATTGGTTTGGTCATATTTATGGGTATGTTAATTTTAAAATGAAAAACACCAGTAAAAATCTCTTTCATTTCGATTTTTTAATGATGGGTGAAGGGTATCATAACAATCATCATAAACACGCAAGTAATGCAAATTTTGGAGTAAAATGGCACGAAATTGATATGACGTATTTGATTATAAAACTATTAAATTTCTTAGGTCTAATTAAATTAAAAGCAAATACAAGTTTCTAAATACTTCTTGTTCTATTTCCCTATAATACAACATGAAAAAAGCCCATCAAGTAATTTGATGGGCTTTATGTTTTAACTTCTAATAGTTATTTAGATAACTTTTACGTTAACTGCATTTAATCCTTTGTTTCCTTCTTGTAATTCAAATTCTACTTGATCACCTTCTCTAATTTCGTCGATTAATCCAGAGATATGCACAAAATGATCTTTTTCAACTCCTTCTTCTGTTATAAATCCAAATCCTTTTGTTTCATTGAAAAATTTTACTGTTCCGTTACTCATAATATAATATTTAATTTTAATAATTATTAACTAGTATTCAAAGATGATGCCAAAAAATAGTTTGTAGAATAAACACAGTATCTAAGTCATTTGTTAATTGATACACTTCTTTAATGATATTTTTTATAAATTTGAAGCTACTTTTAATAAGAAATTTCTAAACCACATAAATTCTAACTTTCTTTTTCTTTAAGCGAGAATTATTTAACTTTTCTACCAAATCTTTTGCTAAACTTAATGGAACTGCAACAAATGCACAATCTTGTTTTAATTCGATATCTCCTAATTGATCTCTAGTTAAATTTCCTTGTTTAATAAACAAACCAGCAATATCTCCTTTAGAAACTTTGTCTTTTCGTCCGCCAGATATAAATAAAGTTTCCCAATACGCGGGTTTTCTTTCTGCTTGTTTAGAAATATCTACAATAGCTGCATCTTTTATAAATTCTGGTAAAAGTTGGTCTTTCCATTTAATAACATAAGCCGTTCCTTTGGCAGAAACTCTTGCTGTTCGTCCGTTTCTATGAGTAAATTCTTCTAATGCTTGTGGTAATTCATAATGAATAATGTAATTCATTTCAGGAACATCAATACCTCTAGCCGCTAAATCTGTTGCAATTAAAATTTGATTGGTTCCGTTTCTAAATTTAATTAAAGAACGTTCCCTGTCTTTTTGTTCCATTCCTCCACTAAAAGAACCATGTCTAATATTTTTACTTTCTAAAAACGTGCTTACATTATTAATGCTATCTTTTAAATTACAAAAGATAATGCCTTGCTGGTTTCCTAAATGATTTAATAAATGTAATAAAGTATTTAATTTGTTTTTAGCTGGAGAAATTATTGTTTTAATTTCTAATTTAGAAATTTTTTTACCTTTTAGATAATTAATAGTTCTGGGATTTTCTATACCAACAAATTCTGGAATAGTAACCCCTTGTGTTGCAGAAGTTAAAATGCGTTTATC
>CAYWOM010000465.1:0-1931 GCA_964459905.1 uncultured Polaribacter sp.
CAGAAGCAAAAACCCGCTTAAAAACAATGGTAGAAACTACCGACGGATTTAAAATTGCAGAAGTAGATTTAAAATTACGGGGTCCAGGAAACTTAATGGGCACACAACAAAGTGGTGTTTTAAACTTAAAAATTGCCGATGTTGTAAAAGATACTAAAATTTTAGTTGCTGCAAGAAATACTGCAATTACACTGTTGCAAGAAGATGCTAATTTATCTAAAGTTGAAAATGCTGCTATTAAAAATGCGTATTTAGAATTGTCTAAAACATCTAAAATTTGGAGTAATATTAGTTAATTTTTTAATATTATTTGATGAAAATTGTACAGTTTAAAATACTGAAACAGCATTTAATGAGTTTTTAATAAGGAACTGCGTTAAATTTTTATAAACCAATTAATTACAAATCCAACAACCTTTTAGCAGCAGTAAATGGCGTTGTTTTTCCGTTTTCTAATTTTTTAATTTCTTGTTCTAACGCTTTTTTTATTTTTGGTTTTTTATAAAAATTATCTTTTAATTGTTGCTCAATAGTAGCCAATAACCAAAATTTATTTTGTTCATTTCTTTTTTTATTAAAATAAAGATTTTCTTTAGTTAAAGAAATGTATTTTAGAATCATAGCATTAATTTCTAAGATTCCTAAATTTTGTAAAGCGCTTGCTGTTAGTACTTTTGGCTGCCAATTACTTTCTTTTTTTGGATATAAATGCAAGGCGCGGTTAAATTCAACCTTGGCTATTTTCGCACTTTTTTTATTAGTACCATCTGCTTTGTTAATTACAATAGCATCTGCCATTTCTATAATTCCGCGTTTAATTCCTTGTAATTCATCGCCAGCACCCGCCAATTTTAACAATAAAAAGAAGTCTACCATAGAGTGTACAACGGTTTCAGATTGCCCAACACCTACAGTTTCAATAATAATAGTATTAAAACCCGCAGCTTCGCATAAAATAATACTTTCGCGCGTTTTTTGTGCAACACCGCCTAAAGATGTGCCAGAAGGCGAAGGCCTAATAAAGGCATTTTTATCGGTAACTAATTGCTCCATTCTAGTTTTATCACCTAAAATACTTCCTTTATTTATGGTGCTGCTTGGATCTACTGCCAAGACTGCTACTTTATTCCCTTTAGAAGTTAAATGTTTTCCAAACGTTTCAATAAACGTGCTTTTTCCAACACCCGGAACACCTGTAATTCCTATTCGAACAGATTTGTTAGCGTAAGGTAAACAATGTTCTAAAATTTCGTTTGCTTTTTGTTGATGTTTAGCATTTGTACTTTCTACCAAGGTTATTGCTCTGCTTAAAAAGGTAATATTTCCTTCGAGAATTTTAGATACAAATTCAGCCACAGAATTTTGTTTAACTCTATTTAATTTTATTTTTTCTGCACTGGTTTTGCTAGTAGTTTCTGGCTTAGAAACTCCTTTTTTTTCGTATAATGCAGATTCTTTTTTATTCATCCTAAAAAGTAATTATGTAAATTTAGAAATAAATATTCACTAAAATGCAACGCAGCCCAAAATGTGTCGTCTATATAGTAAGAAAGTTTTAATGAGCGCAACCAAACAACTACATCAACCAATTATTAATAAATGCAAAAGCAATAATGCCAAAGCACAAATGCAACTGTATAATTTGTACTGTAAGGCTATGTTTTTAGTAGCATTTAGATATGTAAAAGACAGGTTTGTTGCAGAAGATGTTATGCAAGATGCATTTATAAAAGCGTTTAAAAATATAAATACCTATAAAAATGAAGTGGCTTTTGGTGCTTGGTTAAAAAAGATTGTTATTAACCAAAGTGTAGATCATTTAAAGAAAAATAAATTAGAATTGGTTTCTATAAATGAAGCTGTTTACAAATTAGAAAATGAAGATGATTGGCAAGTAGAAAATACTATTTCTGTTGAAAAAATTGTTAAAG